>BLMO01000122.1 GCA_011957885.1 Clostridiales bacterium | reverse complement strand
CTGAATCCGGATATGGGAAGCGAGCGTCTGATCAATCTGATGACCGCATGGCGCCATGAAATCAAGGAACTCATGGGCGGTATGGGCATCAATTCCATTGAAGCGCTGCGTGGAAACCGTTTGATGCTCCGCGGAATCGGACTCACAGATAAGGAACTTGAGATTCTTGGCATTGCACATGCCGGCGAATAAATTTCCCATGTAAAGGAATAACACAATGAAACGAGTTTATGTAAACGAAGAATGGTGTCTGGGCTGCCATTTATGTGAATATATCTGTGCGTTTTCCAATTCCGGTATGACAGATATGCCCACTGCCCTGAAGGGCAAAAAAATATTTCCCCGCATCCATATAGAGGGAGACGAAAAAATATCCTTTGCAGTATCCTGCCGCCATTGTCCCGACCCCATTTGTGTGAAAAGCTGTATTGCCGGTGCTCTTTCTAAAAAAGATGGCGTGATTTGTGTGGATCAACAAAAATGCGTTGGCTGTCTCACCTGCGTTCTGGTGTGCCCATTTGGCGCACTGTCCCCCGGCGAGAACGGAATCATGCAAAAATGTGAACTTTGTCTGGAAAATTCCGGCGGTGAACCTGCCTGTGTGAAAAACTGTCCCAACCGCGCCATCGTTTATGAAGAACGGGAGGAAAACGCATGAAGGAGTATGTTATTATCGGAAACGGTACTGCCGCCACCGGCTGTATTGAAGGAATCCGCAGCATAGACACAGAGAGTAAAATCACCATTGTTTCTGCCGAGCGGCATCCAGTCTACTGCCGCCCGCTCATTTCCTACTATCTCGAAGGCAAAACAGATTTGGAACGGATGCAATACCGCAGTGCCAACTTTTATGATAAAATGGGCTGCAAAGTTCTCTATGGCAAGACTGCAGCAAAAATTGATACCAAAACCAAACGCGTCCTGCTGGAGGATGGAACTGCCCTGCCCTATACCGCCGTGTGCGTTGCGGCAGGCTCCTCTCCCTTTATCCCGCCTATGGAAGGGCTGGATACGGTGGAAAATAAATTTTCCTTTATGACTCTGGACGATACACTCAGCCTTGAAGCCGCCATTCGGAAGGATTCCAGGGTTTTGATTGTCGGTGCAGGACTGATCGGTCTGAAATGTGCCGAAGGACTGCGGGACAGAGTGGCAGACATTACGGTGTGTGATCTTTCAGATCGGGTTCTTTCCAGCATTTTAGATACGGAATGCGCCGCTATGATGCAGGCGCATCTGGAAGCAAACGGTATCCACTTTCTGCTTGGCGACAGTGCCGCTCGGTTTGAGAAAAATACCGCTTTCATGAAAAGCGGAAAAACGGTAGATTTTGACGTGCTGGTGCTTGCCGTAGGTGTGCGCGCCAACACTTCCCTTGTCAGTGATGCAGGCGGCGCGGTAAACCGGGGCATCCTTGTGGATAACCGGATGCGGACAACTGCCGCTGATATTTACGCAGCAGGCGACTGTACAGAAGGCGAAGATATTTCCCTTGGAGGCAAAAGGGTGCTGGCAATCCTGCCCAATGCATATATGCAGGGCGACTGCGCCGGCGTCAATATGGCTGGCGGCGACAAAACCTTTGACAAAGCAATCCCCATGAATTCCATTGGATTTTTCGGGCTGCATGCAATGACGGCAGGAAGTTATTTCGGAGAAGAAGCAGGCGGTCGTCTTTATGAAGAAAAAAGCGAAGGCAAATTGAAAAGACTGTTTATCCGCGACGGACTGCTCACCGGATTCATCCTGATCGGAGAAACAGAACGCGCCGGCATATATACTTCTTTGATTCGCGAGAAAACACCGCTCGACACACTGGATTTCGAGATGCTGAAGACAGTTGCAACTTCTGCTGCGTTTTCTCCAAAAGTTCGTAGAAAAAAGTTCGGAGGTGTGGTATAATGATAACAATTGATGCAGCGATGCTGGATTATAAAAGCCTGAATGAAAAGCTGCGGGAAAGCAATGCTCCTTGCACGATTACCAATTGCTGCGGGCAGCGCTTTATTGCCGCGGGTATGTCGGATAAAGAAATCACCATTGACGGAGTTCCCGGAAACGCAATGGGCGCTTACTTGAACGGTGCATCTATCACGGTCCATGCCAACGCGCAGGACGCTGTAGGAGATACCATGAATGAAGGAAAAATCATCATTCATGGAAGCACAGGCGATGCGGCAGGCTACGCCATGCGCGGCGGTAAAATCTATGTGCGCGGCGGCGCCGGATACCGTGCCGGCATCCACATGAAAGCATACGAAGATAAAGTCCCGGTAATGGTGATCGGCGGTACAGCGGGAAGCTTTTTGGGTGAGTATCAAGCAGGAGGAATCATCATCGTGCTTGGATTGGAATCGGGCAGTAAACCCATTGTAGGTAATTTCCCCTGCACCGGTATGCATGGTGGTAAAATGTTTTTACGGGGAGACTGTAAAAACATCCACTTCCCCCATCAGGTCACAATCAGACCGGCAGAGGATGCAGACTTTGATACATTCAAAGCGTACATTTCTGAATACTGCGCACTGTTCGGATACAATGCGGCGGACGTACTGAACGCCCCCTTTACTGTTGTCACCCCCGACAGTAAAAATCCATATAAGCAAATGTATGTAGCAAATTAAAAACAGCATTATAAATACACAAGAAAGGTACGGTCATAAATTATGAAGTATTCAAAGCAGGAGATTTTGCAATATGTCCATGAAGAAGACGTGAAATTTATCCGCCTTGCTTTCTGCGATGTATTCGGCAGACAAAAAAACATCTCTATCATGCCGGAAGAACTTCCGCGGGCTTTTGAATACGGAATTGCTTTTGACGCTTCCGCCATTGCCGGATTCGGGGACGAAACCCATTCCGATCTGCTGCTGCATCCGGAACCGGAAACCCTGACCCAGCTTCCCTGGAGACCGGAGCACGGCAGGGTTGTGCGTATGTTTGCCGGCATCACTTATCCGGACGGCAGGCCTTTTGAGTGCGATACCCGAAATCTTCTAAAAAAAGCGGCAGAGGACGCGCACCGCGCCGGGCACTACTTTTCCTTTGGCGCCGAGCAGGAGTTCTATCTCTTTATGCTGGACGAAACCGGGAAGCCCACAAAAATCCCCTACGATGAAGCAGGATATATGGATATCGCTCCCGATGACAGAGGCGAAAATATCCGGCGCGAAATCTGCTTGACCTTAGAGCAAATGGGAATCCGTCCCGAAAGCTCCCACCATGAAGAAGGTCCGGGACAGAATGAAATTGACTTCCGGTATTCGGACGCATTAACAGCTGCCGACAATGTGATGACCTTTCAAACCGTTGTCAAAACAGTGGCGCGCCGGAACGGGCTGTGGGCAGATTTCAGCGCCAAACCGCTGGAAAATAAACCGGGCAACGGATTTCACATCAATTTATCGGTAAAAACTATGGACGGTACCGACAATTTTGATTATATGATCGCAGGAATTCTCGACAAAGTGAGAGATATGACCGCATTTTTAAACCCCACGGAAAATTCCTACCACCGATTCGGCAGGAACAAAGCTCCGGGATATATTTCTTGGTCCAGCCAAAACCGCTCCCAGCTTGTACGGGTTCCCGCCGCTTTGGATGAATACCGCCGTTCCGAGCTTCGTTCTCCGGATCCGACAGCCAATCCCTATCTCGCATTTACGTTGATGATTTATGCTGTTTTATACGGAATTGAAGCCAAACTCCCTTTGCAGGCTGCAGCAGATTTCAACCTATATAAAGCAGACGCCGCAGCGCTTACAGGCTTCAAACAGCTGCCGACGGACTTGGACGCCGCCTGCAAAGCTGCAGCAGACAGCGACTTCATCAGAAAATATATTCCAAAGGCAATTTTAGATATCTATTGTCAAAAATAAATCGGCGCACTGCCAAAAGGAGGGGAGCAAATGGATCTGAAAGAACGTGTATACAGTGTTCTGATCGTTTCGGCCGCAGAAAACTTTAATACTGCTTTGTCTGAGCTTCTCCCCTCATCCACCTTCTCCCCCACACATACGGTTTCCGATATCAGCACTGCTAAGCGGATTCTTGCCGAGCGAGCCTTTGATTTTGTTATTATCAATTCACCTCTGCCGGATGATCCGGGCATCCGATTCGCCATTGACGCATGTGCCGGCAAAGGAACCGTTGTTTTGCTGTTCATCCGCGCCGATATTCACGGTGAAACATATGATAGAGTCATGGGGCACGGCGTTTTCACCTTACCCAAGCCCACCTCGAAACAAACAATCACACAAGCCCTTTTCTGGATGGCAAGCAGCAGAGAACGTTTGCGTAAATTTGAAAAAAGCTCCCTGTCCATAGAAGAAAAAATGGAAGAAATCCGGCTTGTAAACCGGGCGAAATGGCTGTTGATCAGTGAACTGAAAATGGACGAATCATCGGCTCATCGATATATAGAAAAGCAGGCAATGGACTTATGTGTTTCTAAACGGCAGGTTGCGGAAAAGATCATCCATACATATGCATGACGAATACTCAATGCATCGAAAGTGTTACAAACCCTCATCAGCCCAGCTTGACTGACATGCTCCCTTTACCAGGGAGCCTTTTTATTAAATCTGAAATAGCAGCCCCCTTTACGGAGGCTGTTGTATATTCATATAATCTTATTGGACAGCTGTAAGCGGATCTCCCCACTCCTTTACTGTATAATAGACATGTCCGTCAAACATCAGCGCCACACTGTTTAAATACGGGTGCATACCGCTTATATAGGAAGAAATAACAACCTTTCTTGTAAAAAGGCTTTGCCCGAACAATTCAGCACAATTTGTATTGACATACAACACACTTGTATTCGCCTGCCACGGATTCGATATTACCTGCATAATACAGTATTTTCCGGCTCTTTTCTGACCGTTATAAACATATCCGTCTGAATACATTTGTATTGGCAGTTTTGTTCTGAGGAATTGCAGTTCCTGTGATGGATGACAGTTATTATCAATAATAATCAACGCATTTTCCTTTTCATCCGGCAAATTATCCAGTTTTTTTATCGGATAATCCACATAAATATATGTGTAAGCCGCATTAGAAGTTGGATGCGCAAAAGCGTTCGCCGTTTTTGCAATTGCCTGATTCAACGGATCACAGCGAATAACACATACAGGATCAAAATAGACGTCCAGAATGCCTGTTCCTTTGTAGCTGCAAACCCTTGTATTTGCTTCACCGGTCAGTACAAATCCATGCTTTTTTGTATGCCGCAGTATAATGCTGTCTGGTTTATACTTAGTAAAAGAAAATTGTTTTCCGTTTATTTCAAGTGAAAATTCCTGTTTATTTATCTGCGGCGGTATATCTATCCTTAAACCAGTACAGTTCTGGGTATGAATATACATGTTCCCTTCAATAATTTTTGAGGAGAAAGCGGCAAAGCTTTTTCCTTTTTGTATAGATTCTATCTGGATGTAATAAGCACGGTTTGTCCGGTTAAATTCTGTTCGGAAATATATCTCATTTGGATATTCTTCTCTTTTTTCCGACATAAGCTTATTAATCGCTGCCGTAGTATACTGGGATCGCAGCATATCCAAATCGTGCCAATAAACATCCTGCGCCCAAATTACATTCAATTTGGGCAGTGCCCGCTTTAGCTTTTTTTTGACTGGCGAGAAGTCATCATACTTATAGGAAGAAACATAATAGTAGCAGGGTACATTATATAAATTTTTGACATTTTTCATATAGGGAGTACTGCTTCGCACATAAATTCCTGCAAATAAATGGGGATGTGTCTGTGCAATATTAAAAAGCGACATATTTCCGGCACAATGCCCAACACCGTAAATGCGGTTTCTGTCAACAGAAAAATGACTGAGAATATGCTTTATTTCATTCAGAATAAAGGTCTCACCCATGTAGCTCCCAGTTGTACATCCTCTTCCACCTATATCAGCATAGATTGCTCCACCGTTTCGTCGACTGAAGCGGTGAGAATAACTTCTGGAATTCTGATATTCAGCATGATACCCAATATGTCCATGAGAAAGTGTCAATAAAAGCGGGTATTTTTTGTTGGGATCGTAATGATCAGGTAGAAAAATATAGTAATAATAGCAATTGCGATCCTCTTTTGAATAATAAAAGACATAATGTTCATTGAACCCGGGCTTGGAATCACAATAAATCCCTTTATCTATTGATTGAATGAGTTGCTTCAAGGACTCCCCATAATATGGTTCTTCGTCCTCTAACACAAGTTTATGCAATAAACAATTCGCTTTATTTATTATCTGTTCCGGAAGTTGTTTCTCCCTTAAAATTCCCTCTGCCTTTTGAAGCAATTTTGCTTGGTACTCTGCTTTTGGATGATGCCTGTAAACGCTCACACGCTTTTCATAAATGCAGCTGTCCTTACCGGTCGCCTTAAACACAGCAGTAAGATGATTGAACTCGTCCTCCGACATATTGGGAATAAAAGATAAGTCAAGGGCAAAAACATCTTTAAAGTTTACTTCTTTTTCTAAAAGTATTTTTTTATTTTCAAAATTTTCTATACTAAGCAACACTTTAGAATCATAGTCAACAAGCGTCAAATCAAGAGGAAGAAGATTGAATTCAAATATTCCTGTATCTTTAATAGACTGCTGCTTATAATTCACTATGAATTCACCGGGGGTAAACCAAAAATTATTATCAGCCAATGCGCAAGTGCTTTCTGCATCCCTGTTGGCTATGTCAATTTTAATAAAAGGAACGCCAATAGAGCACAGTTCAATACAAAAAATATTTTTACCTTTCTTCAAATTATATTTATAAATAAATATAGGATTGTTGTCTTCGCTGTTGCCTATAAAAGCCAGCTTGCCGTTTATCCAATATCTGCAATGCCCATATTTAATTCTTGGATAACATGCTATCTCAACATCTTCTTCCACATAAACAATAAAATAACGTATATATCTTTTATAAAAACCTGCAGGTATCGCAAGATCAGCTACGATATCTTCAACTTCATCATCCAAACTATGACCCTTACAAAGTTCAACCGCAGCATTCACTTCAGGACTCGAAAATGCATATTTTTTATATGATTCATTATTATCATATAAATGAATCGCAACAGTTCCCATATTATAAGGAACAATTGCCTCGTCCCTCAGTACATAGGTTATATCCTTATATTTCATTTAATATGTCTCCTAAACGTAAAAACTTATATATTTCTATCTAAGTATATTTTATTTGGAGAGAATGTAATAAGTAAACCAGCCAATGTTCTATAATGGACTTTTCATCTGCATTTCTCATAAGAGATCAAAGAAAAACTGCAAAGGCGCTGTTGATCTTCACGGTTATAAGAATTCTAATAAATGGAGATTTTAATTCTGGTTTCATAGTATACCTTGTATGCGCAAAACGGTATCCTATCCCCGGCTCAATAATAAGGACGCATCCGTTTTTTATCAGAAAGTTTAGCCTGCATGGTAGCGTCTTTTGCATATACAATTCCTTTTCTGCAATAACTGTATGCGTCCATACAGAAAGGTCAATGTCAAAACTGAGAATAAACGGAGCAGGTGATTGCCGAAGTCTCTGTCAGACCAAAGTTTCACGCTGACGGAATCATCTTCATTATCTGTCAGTTTTACTTTATTTGGCGGAGTCATAATGCCGATCGAATGGAGTTCGCTGTACAGATTGTAGATGTCACAGGGAAATTCGATAACAAGCGTACCGCTGCTAAATCAAATTTTGTATGCACGGTGCAGATCATTTCATCCTGATATTCCATCCAGGCTTTTTCTGTATGGATGATTTCAATTTGAGGAACCTTAGCGAAATGATTATCATTATAAAACAAGCACTCTGTTTTCGTATCATAATTTATTCTGAGGGCATCATGATGCTGCACGAGTACAGCGAAAGCTTGATAAATCTTTTGCATTGGTTCATCTTTGCTTAACTTTATAACAATACTTTGACGATAACATTGTGCTATTTCATCTTCTTGGTTCACAAGCCAACACACATTTGGAAGCTTGTCCACAGTTCCCCTGACAGGTTCACTCTTATGTTCTGTTCCGATTGTACACATATATGTTGACATATCCTCAAATATGGGATGCATAATGATAAATTGTAACCTTTTTCACTAAGGTGCGATGATAATTGAATTGCTTTAATCGAATCACCACCTATTGAGAAAAAATTAGTGGAGGAATTTATGTCTTGTTCAAAAACAGGTCCTGAGCAACATTCATTAGTTGTTTAAACTGCTCTCTATCGTTATGCCGATTAACATCTTTGATCTGAACTGGAGGATCCGGCAGTCTGGCACGATCAACCTTTCCGTTTTTGTTAAGTGGTATTTGAGGTATTTGCATTACTTGTTTCGGAATCATAAATTCCGGCAAGTCACGGCGAAGCGTCTCTAACAAGGCGTCGCTGCAATTTTCCTGATCAGTCACAACATACGCGCAAACCCATACCCCTCCGTTACGATTTATAACCTTGACAGCAGCAGAATCAACCAGCCCGCTGGAAAGAATCTTTTGCTCAATTTCTCCCAGCCGGACACGATGACCATTCAGCTTTACCATATCATCCATTCTTCCGCAATATACTAAAACGCCCTCATCGTTTCTATAGGCAAGGTCTCCGGATTTATACATGCGTTTCCCGGGATTATACGGATCATCAAAAAGCCCCCCTGCTTCTTCTCATTATGATACCCGATTGCTACACTTTCTCCTGATATATAAATTTCGCCTATCTCGGTTTCTGATAGGAACATTCCGTTTTTATCAAGCAAGTATATGACGGTATTATCAATGGGATGACCGATTGGTACAGAATCGGACTTTTCGCCAGCGTACAAATAGACAGCACAACCTACAGTTGCTTCTGTTGGACCATACTCATTGTATATCTGAACTTTACCGCGAAAAAGCCGATCAGTGTCTGTATTAAGCGTGAAAATAACACGCTTATTTCTTTGCTTGTAAACACTGCCGTTTGATAATCAAAATCCAATTGTAATTGATTATTATCCCATTGCCGAATAATCATTTGCATAGCATAATCTTGTTCACCACAATATAGTTCCTCGTTATGAACAGGCATATTTTCAATCATTTCCGGCATAGAGGTATTATAATAATTTATACAAATATTGTATGGGTTTCTTTTGCCAGACGCGTTTGTATTTTCGTAAATTGAGTTGGAACAGCGCTTCTGATGCTTAAAATTCTCTCTAAGATTGACAGCGACAGATCTAAAAAAATCATTAGCAGACATCGCAGGATCAATGATAAAACGAACCGGAATCGTACTGACAAACATACCAAATATTTTACGTTCCACATACCCATATCTTCCTAACATGGGAATACCAATTACATATGATCTCTGCTTTTTCATTATGTATTGTGTGAGTATATATATCCCCAGGAAAAATGTATTCATTGAAAGGCTTTGCTTCTGAATATACACTTCAATTTGTGATTTTAACGCGGGATCTATAAAATAACTGTCCCGCTTTCCTCTTAAATCTGTGCTGGAAATAGTATGATCTTCAGATGTAATCAGAGAATTCTGATACGTGCACTGCACTTTATTATGTTCGTTGCGCAATTTATTCTCTTTTACAAAATATTCCAAATAAGAAAATTGCTCTATATTTTCACTAGAGTGATTTGTAGTTATAGAATCGTAATTCTTGGCAATTTGTTCGGTAAGCAATTTTATTGACCAGCCGTCAGCTATGATATGATGCAGTTTAACATAATAACCGATTTCCTGATCCCCTATTGTAAAAACATAGAAACGGTAAAGACTGGAATTCGTCATTACGAACGGCACCCTAATATCAGTCTCACACCAATCCCGAAATTCTTCTTCCGTCTCAAAACCTCGTGTTTCGACAATTAGCAGCGATGGCTCTATATATTGGTACATCTCATAATTTTCATACTGAAACCGCACTTGTAACATATCGAAGCTATCCGACAGCATCTCAATCGCCTTTTGAAGTGCAGAAAGGTTTGCCTTTGCTTTAATGCGCGCACATCCTCCTATATTAAACAACGAAGAATTTTTATGCTGCTCCTGCGCATACCATATTCTTTGTTGCGCTTTAGTTAACTGATAGATTTCCATCCTCAAAACCCCCATATGATTTTATTTTGGCATTTTATGCCTCATGTAGTTTGGCTCCGGCAACACGGGATTGCATTTTTGGTGTTACTTTGCACATGAGGAAGAGTGGAAAAACTAATATCAGAATAAAATTCTTTAGCTAATGAAAATATTTCGTTGATTTTGTCAATATCATAATGTTTACACATGTATTTAAAACAATAATTACACGATTCACAATTATTTTTACAAACAAATCTTTTCTCAGCAAAAGGCTTTAAAAAATCACTCAATTTATCATTATCAAAATCTACAGTGAATGAATTGGTCGGCATAAAACAATCAAGCAAAATCATTAAATTACCGCGGTAAGACTCCATCATGTACATTTCTGCTGCTTTTAATACATCACCGTGAGTTGCTGCCTGCCTACCTTGAATTTTAAATCTTTTGTATCCCATAGCAACATAATAATGAAGATCCTCTGGTCTGATCCATGCAAGCTTTAACAAGTTTTCAGGTTTCTCCACTCTTTGAAGCATACATTTATAAGAATAATATTGGACGCTTTTTTTATCATTGTTACAATCGCAATCATGAGATGTCTGATTATGATGGAAATTTTCGTATATGCAATTTTTATGGCATATAACATTAACAATCAATTCCAACTCTTCCCCGCAAGCTTGATTGATTGCCATGAGGGTCTCAAAATCGCGATTGATTGACTCATCCAATACAATTGATTGCGCACCCAGTCTCTTATACGCCAAAGCTTTATTTACATTATTAACCTGGCAAACAGTTGAAGTTTTAATTGAAAAAGAAAAACCGTTTTCTTTGATCAATTCCATAATTGAAGGTAATCCCACCGTCACAATATCAACACCTGATTCGTGCAAGAACTCAAGCAAATCCAAAAGTTCTTTTGAAGCGTTTTTATCAAATTCTCTATTACTCAAACAAGTAGCATTTAATGTGTAATTATATTTTATTCCAAGTTGTTTAAGAGAAGCGATATAGTCTTTTAGCTGAGCTCGATCAACCTTAGGCAAAAGATCGTTGGCTCTACCTGTTCCAAAATGATTGTTAATGGATATTTGACCATATACTTCGTGAATACGTGCTTTAGGCGTATAGGTTTCGTTAAGTAATGCAATTTTTGGTAACGTATTCTTATTGAAATCTGCCGGAATACTAAAAAGATTCATGACTTTTACCCCATTTATTAATAATCGCGTCATAAGTAATATCTGAATACAACATTTGTTTTAAGATCTTTCCCATAAGTTTACAGGCATATTCCCCAAATGCATCCCCAAACTTATTCAAATTATATACAAGTTCTAAAACTAAATTGTCATTTCGGTTCCGAACAGCAAGCAACAGGTCATCGTGACATTCAAATAGATGATCACAGATTTCCATTGAAAAGGCATTGTTCTCCTCTTTGATAAAAATCGGATACGTCTGCAAATCTATAGTTGAATCGATTGCCAACTCATATGCATTAGGTATTTCCATTAAAGTTTCCATAAGATCTATCTCTTGATGAAACATACTTTCTAAGCAATTCGTGTGAATTTCTTTCATGATTTGCGATACCATAGTCTTAGGTTCCAATATAACGGCGAACGGTATAACATTGATAAACATTCCTATCATATCCAAAAAATTTGTAGACATATTTTCTCTGCCAGAAAGTGTAATGTAAAAGGCCACATGGCGTTTTTTTTCTTGAATGGATAAAAAAATAGCCCATGCAGTATATATATATGATGAAAAAGAAACAGCCTTTTTTTGAGAATAAGAAGAAATCTTTTGAAATAAATTTTCAAATTCTATGGTGAAAATTTTTGGAGCAGACTGAACAACCAGATAATTAGACCGTATTGGAAATTCAAGTAATTTGTTACGCCAAAAAGGTTTGTTTTTTTGAGTTTTTTTGATAAATTCCTCAATATACTTCTCATATTCGCCAAAAAAATATTGAGGGGACTCTCCACGTAAAAGTGTATTATAGATATTTATCAATTTATTTGCCCAATTTGACTGACTCCAGCCGTCAATTAAAATATGATGTGTCTTAATCATTAAATAACTTTCGTTATTATTAATGGAATACCAATATGCTTCAAAAGGCGATTTTGACAAGTCTAACGGTTTACGCCATATTTCCGTTATCCAGCAATCCAGTGTTTTGCTTTCGTCAAGTACAGTAAAATTTGTTCGCTTATCGCTTTTGATCACCTGCAAAAATTTATTTAAATTTTTCCATAAAAAAATCGATCGCATAATATCCGTGTTACGATCAATATAATAAATTGTTTGTTTCAATTTGAAAAGATCAACTTTTCCGTTGATGTGATAGACATAAAGTTCATAAAACTCTGTTGAGTTTTCATTAGAACAGTATCGGCACATCATGCTCCGCTGTAACGGCTTTAATGGCAAAATAACATCTATATTAATAATTAATTCCTCCTCATATAGTTAGTAATTATAAATATAATATTTGTGCCATAGACTTGAGTTCTTCCAGTTCGTCAATATTCGCACATTTCTTAAGATATGAAGCACAATAACCGCAGCACTTACAATTATCGTTACAAAATCCGGGATTCAAATAAAATCTCTCTACAAAGCCATGTAATTTTTTATTATCTATATATGGCTGGACAATATTATAAGGCGTAAACAATGTGAGCAATTCAATTAAATTTCCATCAAAATCATTATCTATATAATGTTTTATAGCTTTCAGAATTAATTTCCCATCGTGAACATTACGTCCTTGAAGTTTGAATCGCTTTATCCCGCTGCTTGTATAATAATGCATATCTTCCGGCCGTATCCAGTTTAACCTTAAATAATTTGCGTAATCCGATGCTTTTTGATGAGAGCACTTATCAAGGTAATATCTGTCTTCGTTAGAACAATCAAGTATACAATGTGCATCATAATTATAGTGAAACATCGTAAAAACACAGTTTTTTACGCACATATTGTTTAAAATCATCTCGCATTTGTCAGAGAATTCATCCGTAATTTGTTTTATAATATTAAAACAGCGGGTAATATTAGGATCCAACACTATCCTGTTCACACCTAACTTGAACATAGCACGAGCCTTGTTGACGTTATTAACTGCACAAATCGCGGATGCTTTCAATTCAATATCAGGAAATTCTTTTCTTATAATTTCTATGAGTCGGGGGATTGATACAGTAAAGGAGTCAATTCCAAGGTTTATCAGTTCTCTTATAAAAGATATGGTATCTTCTTCCCTTTCCATGTTTGACATGCATGATGCGTTAATTGTATAGTTAAATTGAATCCCATGTTTATGACATTCAGCCACATAATCACCAAATGAATTGATTGATACTTTTGTTAACATAGAAAGCATACGGCCAGAGTTCTTGATATATCCATCAGTAACCTGTCCGTAAATTTCTGTAATCTTGTGCTCAGGATTTAATCGATTCAATTTAATAATACTTTCAAGAGTTTGTATTTCAAAATCACTTGGTAATGAATAGCATATCATTACTAATTCTCCTTATAACTGGTTAAATATTTTTGAACATAAAACTATCTGCTAAAATAATCCGGATGAGTCGTCTGCTTCATATTTTGGTTATCTTACACAAGACGTTAAGATGTTTGTTTTTCAACCAATCTACGGCTTATTCCCCGCAGGGGAAACTTTATGACTTATAATTTTTGTCGATAAAGTTATTTATAATTTCATCCCATCCAGTTTCATCACGAAGTTGAACAAAGCGTTCTTTTTGTTCTTTGTCTGCAATTTTTTTGGCACGAAAAATCTGCCGAAGCAATCGCAAGGCTTCGGCGATTTCATTTCCATTTGTTTCTTTGTTTGACACAATATTACTTACCATTGTCTGAATCTCCTGATATGGCTTAATTACTCCAGCAAAATATGCATCCATATCCAAGTTTTTATTAGGGGTACATACTGCAATTCCCATGTAGCGTTTCAACGTATGTATAATTTCTTCTGTTTTGAAATTCTTTATTGAATCCAAGTTTTCCTCCACTGTATAAAATTTTAAGCCTGTCCATTTGATCATACTTTCCATGACCTTTCCCGGTCCCATATCAACAATTAAATCAGGATGTTTATCAATAATTTTAGAAACACACTGCTCCCAACGGACAGGAGTAGAAAACTGTTTGTTAAGATTCTCCTTTATAGATGTAGTATCTGTATAAAGCTTTCCATTAACACTTGAAATTACATCATATTTTGGCATTGAGATATTCAGTTCTTGTAAAACTGCAGTAAATTCATCACCTACATCATTCATTAAACTTGTGTGAAAGGGTCCCGCTGTCGGTAACTCTATAATATTGGCGCCGAATTTTTTCGCTTCTTCATCTACTAGCATTAATTCATCTAACGGTCCAGCAACAATTGTCTGGTTCGGCGTATTATAACATGCAATTTGGACTGCTTTATTATCCATTCTATTTATAATTTCTTCCACTATATGTGTACGTAATCCAACTACTGCATGCATTTTTCCAAAGTATTTATCTTTATAATCAATGATTTTACCCATAAGTAAACCACGTTGGTAAACCATCCGGGCCGCATCGCATAAAGATAATGCGCCAGCAGCAGTCAATGCGCTAATTTCTCCTAAACTATGACCTGCGAGAACGTAAGGTTCGTTAATATATTGAACGCAGTAATAATAATTAGCCATACTTACCGTAAAAATTGCTAATTGAGCATTTTCGGTTTTCTTTAGTTCATCTTCAGATTTTGAAAAACATAGCCTTGCCGTATCAACTTTGCATATTTCACTTATTTCATCAAAAATTCTTTTGGCTGCAGGTTCTGCCTGATAAAGAAAATATCCCATCCCCGCATACTGTGCCCCCTGGCCTGGAAATAATAACCCTATTTTCATATACTTACCTCCTTGTATTTTCTACGACATAAAGTATATTATTAAACATATGCAGGCAAGTATTGATTCGAAATCCTGCTTTTTGTTTCATAAAAGCGCGATAGTATTAACAAATTTTTCTGTTGTGGTATTACAACTGAATCATTAATGGTCAATCCAAACGATTATCACACTATAATTGTATGTGTTCGTCAATCTATTATATTTTTCCTCCCGATTGCCATTTGCAAAACTAACGTATTGGGAATCCAAAGGATTGATTTTCCATTAAAATTTGCTGTTCAACTGAAATTAAGGTGAACCAAGCATATGCTATACTGGTAATCGATTATATTAGAAAATGATGCGCTATATAACAAAATTTTGAAGTCTCTCAATAAACGGCAGGTTCATGTGTGCTAACTCCCTATTAAAATGATTGGTTTTATTTTTCATCTTTTGTACTTTATCACCAATATCGCTGCCAGACCAATACACATCAGAATGATTCTGAAATTCAATAAAAGATTTCGAAAAATACAAGGCACTTTTCATCCATTTTCCGATAATGCTGTTGATCTGAGCCAATAAAGTACATTGTTCTTTTTTGTATTGATCTAACATAGGCTGCACATTCCAATATTCATTTTTTTCGCATCGCGATAAAATTTGGGGGAAAATGAAAACCATATAATTTTTAATATTATTAACATCGTTATATAGTATTTTTAATTCTAAACGTGAGTCAATATATTCATTGATATAATTGACCGTTTTTTCAACATTGGAATCTTTATATTCATAACCAAGAAGCTTATTCTTATTTTCCAATCCATCGGTACATATTTTCAGATGAAGGGAGGTTCCCTGATACATCTCATATGTAGTAAATCTATTCAAGTACGAATATTTCTCTAAAAAATCAATATTAGCAAGAACGTTCTCTGTCGTAGAATACGGGTTTGTAGAAATAAACCCAATCTGAAGACCAATATTGTAACGTTCAAAAAGTTTTATCGACTCGTGTGAGTCGGAAACGGTATTTCTTTTATTATAAAGTTTAAGGTCATCCTTGTTAGCCGCTTCAATTCCTACAAACGCGGTAAACAAACCTGAACGTTTTAAAAGTTCCATCAACTTCGGAGTTGCTTTTCTACAAAAATCCGCACGAAAAAGCGCCATATAATATATTGGTATTCTTCTGTTAATAATTTCTTGGGCAATTTCAGTCATTCTAGAACAATTCGGATCCGGGTCTTCAAAACTACCATCAATAAAATAAAATGTATCTAATTTATACTTATGGTAAATATCTTCAATCTCATCTATAACAAGCTTGACTGAACGTCCCCTCCATTTTCGCCAAAATACATTGGATGCACAAAAAGCACAATTGCCCATACATCCCCGGGATGAAGATATTTGAACTACTTTAATGTTGTTTTGCAACAAAAAATCTCTTGCAATAGGCGGAAGCAAATCTAAGTCGCTAATTAACTCGGCGGGTCCATTATGTATTATATTCTCGCCACAACGAACGATTGTACCAGGTATTTTACTAAAATCATCGTTCTTGTCTATTGCAGTTACTACATTTAAAAATGTTCTTTCACCTTCGCCTATAATGATGAAATCAATCTGCCTCATATCGCGTAACAGACAATTGCCATTCAAAGTTGCTTCATTTCCTCCAAGGCAAAGCAACGCATTTGGTAAAAACTCCCTTAACTGATTACTTACTCGATTAACTTCCGAAATATTTGCATTATATGTAGTAAACCCAACAACTGCGGGATTAAATTTAACAATTTCCTTATAAGAAATATTTTTTTCGTATTGCATTATTAAGCGAACTTCATAGCCAGCCTGTCTTAAAACTGCTGCAATACTGCAAATACCAACTTCCTCATAAGCAAGTAACATTGTCGGACTATACACTGCCATTAACAAAATTTTCGTTTTCACTGCGTCAAACTTCATCTCCAATCCATGCACTACATTCTCTCAAAGCGTCCTGACTTGCTTTTTTTTCTGCATTTGCAATTTTAATTAATTGTTCATAAATTCTTTCACGAATACATTTTTCATTTTTATCGAAGAAAAGGCGAATAAACAACTTGACTACTATATCCCATGTTTCATAAATTTCATTCATTTTACCTATGAGAGAATGTATTACATCAATATGAGCATAATTTTTCCAGTACTTACTATATTTAATCCTGCCTCTGGCAATATGTTTCAAAGTAATCAAAACTTTTGAGTTCGCAGGGTCTTCGGTTTCCTGTATTAAATATTGCTGCAAGTTAATATCATTATAAATTTCTTCTGCTAGTAATCTTATCTGATAATGATCACCTTTTCCATCGTATCCTTCTATAACATACTTTAAAGAATTAACAAATTCTTCAAGTATAATAAATTCACTGCTTGGTTCGACAGAAACTTTCCCTACCTTTATGAGACTCTGCTTCAATACATTAGTAGGCAAAATCTGGTTGTAAAGATTAAAATAAGGGTCATCAATTATAAAATAATCATCTTCTTTTTTTGTAAGAAAAAAATAATGGGGAATATGAGCGCTTTGATATGCTAAATTCCAAGAAAACCAAAAGGCATCCCCACAGATAATGTAAGGAAATTCTCCCGACATCCATTCCAATAAATTATAGTCCTCTGACCATTGTATAGCTATTCCATGGTATCGCTTTAGAAGTTTTTGTTGCATCATCTGATCTTTTGTATTAGACAAACGTTGCGATAACCCCAATGAACTTTTATCTTTTTCCAAATATCCGAAATCCCAACAATAGGAATAAATATGTGGTAGACAGTTTGGAGTTATGCGGTAAATCAATGCAAGGAAAATATTTTCTAAACAATTCGCATTTTGATCTTTTCTAAATCCAACAAGTGTTTTCATTTCATCATCCACTATCTATGTTGAAAATTTTTTATGTTAGCAAGATGTAGACGCACCGGAACAGATTGCGGACAAATCGATTCGCACTTTCCACAGTCTACACAGTTAAATTCTCTTAACTTAGAAATCATTTTTTATCTATGTTTGTAACATTTGCGGATAAATTGTATTGCATAAATATGTTTCCTATGGGTATATTGCTTGGACACACATTGTTACAATACATACAATATGTACAATCGACCTTCTTTTGAGTTTCATATAATAATTTTATTTTCGTGATTATTTCTTTTTCTTCCGTGGTTAACGTACTATTTTGCAGAACATCAAAATTTTTACTGCATTCTAAAAGTTGTTGCTCTGTTGCTGCTCCTAAAAGAATTAATTTGACCGGTTCAAGATTGCATACCCATTTTAATGCGAGTCTAATTGGATCCGGATTAACTTTGCTTTGCCGCAAGATATCATACATTTCTTTTGGCAAGTTTGCTAAAACTCCCCCTTTTAACGGTTGCATTACGCTGATTGGAATGTTCAGCTTTCCTGCTAATCTTATTCCCTGAAGGGTAGCCTCCCTGGTATCATCCAGATAGTTCATCCTAACCTGCGCAAAGTCCCAATGGTAAAAAGTGATAATTTGCTCAAATACATTATAATTATCATGAAATGAAAAACCTAAAAATCTTATTTTTCCTTTTTTTTTCATTCTGTCGCAAAAGTCCAACATACCCCTGTTTACTGCGCTTGAAAAAAGTTCCTTGTTGAGTCTATGGAGCATATAATAATCTATATAATCTGTGTTAAATCGCATGAGAGAGTTATTTAAACTGTTTTCACAGTCTTTATATGTATTACATAAATGTACGTGTAATTTTGTCGCAATTTTATATTTGCTCCTTTGAATGCCTTTTAAGGCATCTGCAAGTATTACTTCATTTATGCCTTTTGTGTATATAGGCGCTGTTTCGAAATAATTAATATTTTTCTCCATTGCCAAATGGACAATTTTTCTGTTTTCCACCATGTTAGCTTGCCATCGCATACACCCAATACCAAAATTTCGTTTAATAAAAACCACCCTTAATTTTAAATTTTTTCGAGTATTTTGGATACCGTATTATATTCTTTTTCGTAGATTTCATCAAGAAGATCGACAATCCTCCGGGAAGCTTTATTAAAACTTGTCTCGCCAGGAGAGTTATGTACTCTCTTCAAAAAAACTGTAAAATTCTTTTTGCCAAGCTGTGAATAGATTGATATTCAATAATCAAATTTCCCATATTAACTCCTGTCTTTTTTTGTAGATATTGAAGTTTTTTGACCATATTAGCTTTATGTTCACAAATCATATAGAACATAGGATGATTTTTGGTATAATAATTGGGATTGGCAAAGAAATCTCCCAACGTTTTGTAACATTGAAGACCAAAATCAATTTTGTTTACACCATAATCTACTGCCACTTCTGGACTATAGGAATTTATGGAATGGTAAAATTCAAACAAATCGCTTTTAAATATGTTTATATCTATATCATATGTTTTTTGGATGTCTTTTACTTGGTAAATCGTTACATTTTCAGATAGCATGCGAATATAAGGGCAACATGAAAAACCATTAATCAGGCTGACTGTTGAAATATAGCTTGTACAGTATGAATAGGAGGCATCATATCCAATAATTTTAACTTGGTCATTTTGAAAATCATAACCGATAACTAAAAGCTGATGTGTTTTGTGCTCCTTGTTGTAGCGAGCCCGATTAGGAATATAAAATTCATCAACAAAAAACGATATTGTACAGCCTTGGTCAATATAATAGCATATAAAATCACGAATATCCTGTAATAAATATTTAGCAAATATATCTCTATGCATTGATTTTATAACGAAAGAGGGGAATTCATTATATCGCGGAGCAATATACTTCAAGTCTATGTTATTTGATTTAATAGCGGCATCTTCATACGTGAAAAGTTTATAATTGATATAGTTACTAAAGTACCAGTCATAGGCGCCATCACACAAAAAAATACTATGTAATGGATAAGCATACAACTGATAACATCTTACCGGTATATCTGTTGATATTTTAGAGCAATTCTTCAACATATTTTCATCTAACCTTTCTTTGAATATCTTTAATTGTGCCGTCTATGGTACTTTTTAAAAGCGAAGTGATTTTCTGTATGCTAAAACCGTTTTCTTTTGATACAGAAAATCCACACCCTTGAAAAGTGTGAATTAAAACCTTTTTGGGAGTCCAGAAAATATCACTCCGGCACTTTTCTTGAGAACTTCTCAAATTAGTATTTGACAAAAAAAGTGACGTAACGCCTCTGCTATCTTCTCTCATATAACCTTCAGACAAATTGATAATATCCGTTATTTGACTCATATAATTGATGCCGGATAAATTATAGAGATCCTCAAATAATGCACTTTGATAGCGTCGCAAATCGTTGATCAAACGGCTGACCTCATAAAAAAAGTTAACAAGAGGCATGTCTTCGTTTAATGTATACCGAAACGGAACAATATTTGAAAAAGGTCCAATAACATCTATTAATTGAGAATTTTCTCGCCCGGGAAATACAATACCAAAAATAAACTGTCTTTCCCCTAATACGAACAATCTATTTAACATACAAATAGCAGTAAAGAACGGCAAAAGCCCAATTTTATATGTTTGAACAAAGTTTTCAATAGATTCCTGCAGATTTGATAGGTCCATTACTCTTGGGTTGCCATATAGATGCGCAATTCTAGCGGGCATAATATACATGTTCTTGTACAAATTAGCAATATGTATAGCATCTTTTTGCGCCTGTTCATCAATGATTTTTACAATATCCTGGAATTGTATGATTTCCCGCTTGCTTTTTTTTCCTGAGTATACTTGTAAAAAAGATTGAAATAACAGGCGCATGGAATTGCCGTCACATACCAAGCGATGAAATATTGCCACTAAAAACTTATGGTTTGCGGTGCAAAATATATGAAACTGGATTAGAGGCAATTTATCGGGGGAAAAAGAGCGGCAATTTTTTAAAACACAGTTTACAAATTCCTTATCATCAATTAATTCTCGATGACTTATGACTGACATGATTGCTTTATCTTCGACAATTGCGTTGAAACATCCATTGCCACAACGGAAAGTCGTACGAAAGATATCATGTTTGCAGAATACTTCATTTAAAGCATCCACTATTCTATTATCCTGACTTTCTAACGGTAAGGAAATATAATCTACCAAAACATTTTCCAACGCATGTTTAGAATATAAACTGTTTATAAAATATCTTTTTTGTAACTTGGATATTTTCCAGATGGAAGGCTTATCAAGATTTTCTGGATAAGTTTGGTCAAACTTCAACAACTTACAAAAATCCGTAATGCTTGGTGATTCCAAAAGGTCAGACGCTTTAAAAGAGATGTTAAACTTTTCTTTAAGCTGTTGAGCAATATGCAATATATGAATGGAACTTCCGCTAATTTCCTGAAAAGACTTTGTCGCATCAATCGTGTCATATCCTAGCACGTTTTTGATAACTTCAATAACAGAATCATTCTTGTTCTCAACCGTAGAACGATCAGCAGAAACTTCTCGGGATTGTTTGGTATAGGCCAACTGTAGACTAGGCCAAAAATGATCCTCTGCAAAGGGATAACATGGAGTTGAGCACGCTTTTATACTGCTATCGTAAAGCCTACTCCAATCAGGACTACCTCCTGCAAGATAATTGCGTGCCAACTCACAGCATAAATTCCCCCGGGAATCCAAATCCCTTCCGTCATCTATAACCGGTATTGCCGATTGAAATGATGCCAAACATGCAAGCAGAGAACGTACATCATGAGCGACGCAGACAAAGCGATGCTCAAAATGTGTCCGCCGCATATTGCTAGTATAACATAATGATTGCAAATTTCCCGGTTCTAATTCAGCTATAAAGTGGGAATACTGGTCAATTAATTGTTTTAGTGCAACCGGTGTCTTTGCCGAAACAGTTAACACATACCATTGTTTTTCCGTGTTCTGATCGTGTGCAAATGTTGGTGATTCTTGTAAAACTAAATGGCAGTTCGTACCTGTCAGTCCAAAAGAACTGACGCCACACAGCCTCCCGCAGGCGTTTGACTTCCAATCTTGAGTTCTATCACATACATAGAAAGGGGAATCTATAAAGGAAATTTCCCTGTTTGGATACAGAAAATGCAAGGAAGGAACCAGTTGTTTATTGTATAAACATAACACTGCTTTAATTAGGCCGGCGATCCCAGCGGCTGAATCGAGATGACCAATATTACTCTTAACACTCCCGATTCCACAAAAACTTTTTTGGGGAGTAAAATCGGCAAATGCCCTACTTAATGCTTCAAACTCAATAGTGTCACCAAGTTGTGTACCCGTTCCGTGAGCCTCAATGTAACCAATATTTTCAGGATTAATTTTAGCGCGTGTCCAAACGTTTTTGATGAGTTCATATTGTGCATTCGGATTTGGCGCTGAAAAACTCATGCACTGGCCATCGTGATTAACTGCGCCTCCTTTTATGACAGCATATATTCTATCACGATCTATAACTGCATCCTCATATCGTTTTAAAACGACAGCTGCAACACCCTCTCCTGTGCCGGTTCCATCTGAAAGGTCATCAAATGTACGTGTAATTCCATCAGACGATTCAATTCCAAACAACCCAACACGATGCGGTAAAACCCTTAATTCGCAACCTCCGGCTACAGCAATGTTGCTTTCCCTATTAAGCAAAGATAAACTTGCCAGATAAACAGCAACCAATGATGACGAACATACAGTGTTTATCACCATATTGGGTCCTTTTAAATCCAAATAATGTGAAATATGGCCTGAAATAGCTGCAAAGCAATTTCCTAAAACGCTTGAGGGTGTCGGTTTATATCCATATGCGCGCAACATTTGCTTGTATTCTGTTTCACTTGCGCAACCAACAAACACACCAGTCTTTGAATTTACAAGCGAATTCTCTGAGCAGCCTGCATCTTCCAACGCATGCCAAATAATTTCCATACATTTTCTTTGGCTTGGATCCATCTGCAATGCATCTCCCGGTGATACATGAAAAAAACTATTATCAAATGTATCAATCGTATCCATAAATGAAGCCTGCATATCTGAAAGGTTCCCCAGACGAGGATTTACGGTGCGATAATGGAGCAATTGTTCATACCTCTTTATAGGTAGGTTCCCCAAAACGCACCGTCCGTCTTTAAGTATATCCCAAAAATCTTTAACTGATCTACATTTAGGAAATTCCAATGCTATTCCTGTTACCGCTATCCCGTTTCCCCAATTCATGTTTCTCTGCCTCTTCCTTATTCATTTGTTTTTGCAATGAACGCATAAATAATAAAAAAAAGATCTCTGACATTCTTCAATCTGCTGTAAACCGGAAATGACACGATCTATTATTTTAGGACTGTCCATATAGTTAGACAATATTAGTCTTGCAAATAAATATGACCAGGCCTCTAAATACTTTTCATAAAGTTCCCACGCAAAAGCTTTATGTTCCTGAAAACACAGAATATCATCCATCATATTGCCTAAATATTGATTCACAAACCCATAGCGTATTTTCAAGAAATAGTGGATATCCTCCAAATACTTGCGAACCAAACTTTCCGGCAATATTTTCAATCTTTTCAAATCATCACCTAATGCTGTAAAGACATTTACCCCATTTTTGCAGCCAACGTTCAGATAATCATGAAGAATTTTACGATAATTTATTTCAATCTTATCTTCAACATTTAATTTTTTACTAAAAAAAACTCTGTAGGCTGCAAATGAAAAACGTTTCACTTCGTCATATGGCAACTCAACTTCATAAGTATCCCCAATAGCAGTCGTTTCATAAACATATGTGTCGAAAGCATAAAAAATTTTCTGTTTAGAATCCACTCCATGAACGATAACCATATGCTTGGCTTCTGCATTTTTTAAATAGTCTGGCGGCTTTTGATAAGTGAATAACTGAGAGTTCGCTATTAGCAGAGCAGGTTGAGAATTCGCAATGCAGCTCTCTAAAAAATCAATCACATTTTTTCCCTGCTTCAAATAAAAACTGCAATCCAAATGAAAGTATTCACAAATCCGAAAAATCGAATCATGGAGGGATTGTATATGAAAATTTTTCACGGGATTTTCATTGGTACCATCATACGTGATTTTATGTGACTCTGATACAAAAAACAAACTGTATTCTTTTAAGTTCAAGTCCAATATATGGTTGACAAGATCGCGCATATTAGAAAAAAAACAATTCGCTCCCCTGTCGACCTTTATGTTACATTTCATTTTCAGACTGTTTTGTAATGTCATTTTCAGATCCCGACTGTATATAATCTATCAATGAGTCAAAAGAAATTTTATCAGCGTAAAACTCCTCTATCATACCTAATAGTGCTACTAATTCAATGGATGAATTCATTTCCTTATAAAATTCATCAATCAAAGCATCAAATAACTTTTCCATATCACTATTCTGTTGTTGACACATTACATAATCCAGTCTGTTTTTAAGACTATTTGACTTATCCATAATTATTGTTCTAATTTGGTTAACACATGTAAGACCAAACTTTCAACATTTGTAAAATTATCCGTTTCCAAATCCTTGTCTGTAAATTCTACATCAAAAACTGTTTCAATTCCAACAACTACTTTAATAAAATTAATCGAGTCCTTAATATACACTGAAAGCATATGATCCAGTTGAATATCTTGACCATCAATCTCCAGATTTTCCGCAATTATTTTTTTTACCTGCTCAAATACATCATTTTTAGTATACATTAGTTAAACCTCTCTTTCATTTTTATATGAATGGCCTAAAACCGCTATGGGATCTTTTAATACATTATACAGATATCTATATTCCTCTTCCATTTTGTCATAATTATATACCTGTATCGCTTTTCCTGTAATAAGGAGAAAATACGGAGAATCATTTATTGGATGAACGGAAAACGGAGTCTTGTCCACCCTTGGATAACGATATGCGCCATGCTGCAAAGTTGCAGGCATGATTGAATCTGCCAGTTTTATCTTCGCTGTAAGCCGCATACTCTCCGCTTCGATAATATAGATTTGTTGCGGATAAACGGTAACTGCAATAAATTGCTTACCGTTCCTTTCGTACACTTTATGCGTCGATAATCTTGAAAAATCCTCTCCTTGATATTTTTGGGTTACTTTACTTGTCTGACCAAGTGTTAACCGATTTATCGCTCCTTTTCCAAAACAATAGACAAAACCATCATAAGGATTCACTCCCAGGCTGTGAGAAGAAATATAACAGGTGTTAGGGTCATTACCAAACTCTACATGGGCTGGTGAATCATTCATCAAGATTACCTGATAAGTTCTTTGTTTTCTATCAAAAATATGGACTTGAGAATCTTTCAATCCTGCATCAAGCATTTTCTTTAATTCATCTTCACTGTATGTTTTTTTCCTTTGGGAGAAAGGTATATAAGGGTCCGCTGTTGTCGATATGGCAATAATATACCTTCCTTCCGGATTAACCGATACGCTGTGTATAATATTGCAACTCTCAAACATGCAAATCACTTCGGTTTGCAATGTTTTTAAATTCAGGCATACAATTTCTGATGGTATGGGAGTACCGTAAACAATGTTCTTTAACCGATCCTCCGCACTATATCTTCCATAAAATAAAGAATCACCGACAATTACGTTGGTGGAGGAAATCATCTTTTGTTGTTCTTCATAAACCTGACATACTGTATTCAACTTAGTATCAATGACGGTGAAATAAACAGCATTAACAGAAAACACATATACACGATCATTATGTATGATTGATGAATGGGGTACAAAAGAAAAATTTATGTGGTCCAGCAAGTCATTATTGGGGGAATAGTCAACATTACTTTTCAAACGGTTTTGCATGTTTTCATAATCACTTTTGTAAGAAACTTTCCAGTGTTTGTAACTCAGATCATCAAAATTGACGTAATGATAATAGTGGTTTTTGTTCCACCCGTAAGAAGGAATAAATAATTGATTCGTTAAATCAAACTTCGGTTTCTTTTGTTCCGGTATATAATGTTTCGAATAAGAGTAGTCCATTTTCGTATCACCTTCTTTTTGTTATTCTATAGTTTCCTAAATAAAGCACATCCATGCCACATGACAACATGCACTCTATTGCATCCATCGGTGTTTCAACCATTGGTTTTCCTTTTGTGTTAAACGATGTGTTTAACAACACGGAAACCCCCGTCCTTTTATAAAAAGCACTCAGAACATCGTACAGTTTTGGACTTTCCTTTTGATTGAGAGTCTGCAGTCTGGCCGTACCATCAACATGCGTCACTGCTGGAATCAACTCCTTTTTTTCTTCTTTTACCAGACCTACATACAACATAAATGGGTTTGGAATGAAGTCGGTATCAAAATATTCTAATACATGTTCTTCCATGACAATTGGTGCAAAAGGCCGAAAACTCTCACGAAATTTTACTTTACTGTTAATAATATCTTTCATTTCCGCATGCCGTGGATCAGCAAGTATACTTCGGTTGCCAAGGGCACGCGGACCAACTTCTGATCGTCCCTGATACCAACCTATGACCCTTTTTTGAATTAAGTCATCAACCACAGATTTGGTAGAGTACATCTCCTCCACAATAATGCGGTCACCATATTTGTATATCGCTTTCAAATAACTGTCTTTGTCATAATCTCTTCCCCAAAAAGCAGAATTTAATTGTCGGTAAGTTGGTTTTTTGTCAGTAAAAAGATTATAATATCCATACAATGCTGCACCAATTGCTGTCCCGGAATCATTTGGTACTGGTGGGATATATACGTAATCGAAAGGGGTCATTTTTTTATTTTTCCATTTAATACACTGTTTAAGGCCGTTCCCCCAGCATAACACAGATTAGGACATTTACTTTTTTCATACAAATAATTCAAAATCTCGTATGTTTTTTCTTCTATGAGCGCCTGTGCAGCATAGGCATAATCCGCACGCAGCTGGAATTTTTTTCTTCATTTGTCTCTTCATACAGTTTTTTATACAAATCTTTAAATTGAGCGTCAAAATCAACAATAACATCCAGACCATAAGGTGTTACTGTTAATCGAAAAAAGGAACGAAATAGATTAACAAACCTTGGAGTTCCGTAAGAAGCCAAGCCCATAAGTTTTCCATCATTATGCAATTCAAATCCACATAAGTTTGATACCTTTGAATAAAATCTTCCAAATGAATTTCCTTTAACTACATTACTGGATTCGGGATTCAAAGTATTGCTTCCATAAATTTTGTCTAATACCTTAAAACATTTATTACTAGCAAATCCCAAGGTCATGGTTTCCACATGGAAATGAGATACAACACTACCCGAGCCGTCAGAAACAAATATAGCCGCCTGATCAAATCCGGAAAGATAGTATGCACTAGCCATATGAGCCAAATGATGGTTAATTCGTATCAGTTTATTCATACAATCTTTTTTATTGTTTAACCTTGGGCAATATAAATCATTGGAAACAAAGTAGTCCACGTCTTCGTATTTTAAACCCATATACTCCAGACAATAATCAACTGACTTTAACATTGATGATTTCACACCGTTTCCATGTTTCTCTTTGGAAAGGCGCTCCTCTTCAATATATACTTTTAATTCGCCATCCTCCAGTAAACAACTGGATACATTATGGTCTGATCCGCCAATTCCAATTATAATCATAGCACCACTCCTTTTTGAGTTAGGAATAACCTAATGTCTTAATATATTCAGCAAGCGAATCTATCGTCGGAAACTTGAAAAAGTCAACCATCTTTAGTTTTTCCCAATTTTGTTCTGTCTGTATTTTCTTATACATTTTTGTTAAAAGAATAGAATTCCCTCCCAATTCAAAAAATGTTTTCTTATCATCAAATTCCTGCAAATTTAAAGCCTGTCCCCAGTAGTACCGAACTTTGTCTTTAATGGAGTTGTATCCCGAGAGTTCAGGAACATTCGCTGATTTAGCGTATAACTCCTGGGTTCCTAATTTCTCGTTTAAGTCAGTCGGAAGCTTATCGACACAAAGAAGGGTAACAGGTATGTGCTGTAAATATAATTCTTCGTTCAGTTTGCGGGATAAATCTTGCGAGTTCAATGAGTTTTTGCCAGTCACATAAACTATGACTCGCTGATGATTTCCATTATCCGCCAAAAAAGAAACCACTTCATCAACACCGGGTTGCTTCAATAATATCGATCGGATTTCTTCTTCATTAAATCTTACACCATTAATCTTATAATCATTTCTACGGCGACCGACAAAATAAATTAACCCGTCTTTATCATAGTATCCAACATCTAATGTATTAAACATGCCCTCACAGTTATTATCATTATCCACCGAGGCTACACATGTTCCTCCTACAAAGATCATACCAGGTAAATACGCGGGCATTGGTTTTTTATCGTTATCCATTATAAAGATTTCTGTATTCTGAATTGGCGTTCCAATACATTTTGAATGTTTTTTACTCCAATCAGTATTTGCACAGCATGTAATCGTTGTCTCCGTTAAACCATATTCATGAATAAGTCTGGCACAATCAGGACATTTTTCTGAAACAAGATCAAACAATGAAGGATCCGATGATTCGCCGCCAACAATGATACTTTGAATATACTGGAATTGGTCACAATTGCCGCTCTGCAACAAAGCCTGGAGCATTCGGGGGGTTGCACTAAAATTCGTAACATTAAAAGCGGCTTGTATTTTTGCAATTGCTTCATAATTGCGTTGGTCAGTCAACTCTCCGATAAGAATGGTACTTTCTGCCAGTAAAGCCGGCAGTAAACTACCCAAAAAAGCATCCGAATTTTCGTTTAGCAGTATCAATGTTATATCTTTTGAAGAAATTGGATAATGCGTATTTCGCCAAGATAAATAGTTATTTAAACTGCTACGTTTTACTGTAACCCTTTTGGGTGTACCGGTAGTACCAGAAGTTTGCACTGCATAAGCTATCTCGCTCTTGCCTTTTAAATCGCTGAAATTGAGAGTCGATCCTCCTGCTAATTTACTCGTATCAACAGTAATAGTTTTCACGCCGCCAAAAGAAAAAGAGCTGTCACAAAGAAGAAGTTCACTTGCATTATTCTCCACAATTTGTTTTTTAAGATTATTAGGAAACAAAGGCAAAATACAAGAAAATGGACGACCAGATTTGATTACTGCCAAAACAGAAGCTACCAGCAACCTTCTATCTCTGACACAAATCGAAACAATTTTATCTTTATCTTGTGAATTTTGTAAAATTTCAATTGATAGACGATCAGATAATCTATGCAACTGACCATATGTCATTCCCTCAGTATGAACATTTTCCGACAATGGATTAAAAGAATTCTGACAAAACTGAATAACAGCGATTTTATCTTCCGACCCAGACGGAATCGTATAAAACTGTTGTATGAAATCTTTTACAGGCACCTGTATACCAGATAGACGTGTAAAATCTCGTGTAAGGCACAAATCACTGATATACATATCGGGTGCTAAAAAAGCTGTTTCTTCCAGATTTAATAAACTTGATACGACAGCTTCTATAAAATCAGTAGAATAAACTCCTTCATGGTATGACACACACAACGCAAATCCTTTCTGCCGTCTGCTTATTTGAAAGAGCAGCGCAACATCATCGATCTCCGAATAAATATCATGGTCTATCTCTTGCGCTATTATTACTTTTGCACTTGACGAAATCAATTTGTCGTTTCGAATGTTTTCATACTTTTTTTCATTCATATTATCAAAAAACTGTGTAATATTGTCCAGAACTGACTGACATGTACTGCCATCTGGTATTTGTAACAACATAGGGGAAAGTGAATTACACCCGTCACTACCGTTTTGAAGTGTATAAATTAAGGAATAATTCCTACCAGTCATTTTTTGAAAAGCAACATGTAAAAGGAATAACATCCTTGTTGTAAAAATCTGCAAATTTAAAATTTCTGAAGACGATGAACTTAAATTAACATCCGCACTTACGATTTTAGTTGATGTCCTGCAGTTTTGCCGGTATATTGAAAGCAGGGATTCTATACTTTGCGTTGCAGCCACATAACAGCTATGCGCCTTTCCTATATCCACATTTATTCCATTTGTCATAAAATGATCATTTCCCTTATATTAAAATTTTGCTAAATCCATGATTTTTTCCACAGCACATTCAAATTCTAAGGATTGACGTAATGACTCACCCATAAGCTGCGCTTTTTCCTTCATGGATTTGTGATTTTTCAGTACATATTTTACTGCTTTACAGAGCATTTCTCCAGTCAAACCCTCTCGTTCTAAATAAACGCCAGCACCATTGTCACAAATAACTTTCGCATTAATAAATTGATCAGTTTGGATCGGTATGCAAACCATTGGAATACCTGCCAGGAGCGCCTCTTTAACGCTGTTATGCCCACAATGGGTAATAAACACATCCGTATATCGGAGCACATCAAGCTGAGGCACATGTTCACGAAGAATAAATTGCCTCCCAATATTTGCTGCAATCTCTTGTGGTTCTACATACGGTCCGATCGACATTATGACAGGAGAATACATAGACTTCAACCCATCAACACATACTTTCATCAAATCTTTATCTGCACTTCGGATCGTAGAGCCCAGTGAAAAATATATAATTGGGTGGTTTTCCAATTGGCTAATAAAATCTATGGGTGTTGGATCAACTTTGAAAACTTGACAGCCTACAAACAAAAATTTATCATCAAAATATTCTGCATATGGCTGTAAATCGCGAGAGGTGTAAATCAAATTTAGATAATCAGAATTACCAATTTCAAATAGATCAAATTTTTTTAAATTCTTTTCATAGCAGATCCTCCGTGAAATGTGTTCTGCCAATTTGATAATCCCCCTATCTGTATTCGTCAATTTTGAATCAATAGGAATTCTCCACACATACCGCGCAAATTCAGATGGTTTCTTCAAAAACATTGCCCTGTTTATTGCATATGTAGGAGAGGATGCAATAGAAATTACGCCGCAGGCGTTTGCGGCATCCTTCGCCCAGCTTGCGTCAAAATAATCATAAATAATACAAGTTGGAGCAAATTGTCTTATCATGTCTTTGGCAAAAGAAAAAAGCCTGACAAATGGCTTATCAAAATTTCGATTGTAATAGTCAACAATTTTTCGGATTCCTACATTTATGTTTTTGACTTTCTTTTCAATTCCCCAGTCGAAAAGGCTCTCATCATCTGGATACAATGAAACCTCACATAATTTAGATAAAAAGGGCTTGAATATTGGAGTAGTAAAAAAAACTACATCCACGCCTTTTTTTATAAGTTCGTGGACCAATGCCAAATTAGGATTCACATGACTCCAAAATGGGTTAATGAACATTAAAATTCGCATAGTCAAGCCTACCAATTTTTAAACATAAAGCAGATAGTTAGCATCTTTGACATTTATGTCAAGCAAATATTTATAAAGTTCTTTATGAATGATTAGCATTTTCGTATAAATTTCATCTAAGTAACTATAGGGAAATACTTTTTGTACCACACGTTCAACGAGTTTTTCATCCCAACCTGTTTCAGCTAAATCCAAAAGCTGAACAAACCAATCCCTGCTTTTCTCGTTTAAATCATTCATCACCTTTAGATACATGCGATTATAAGATTCTACCATATCATAAACCGATGGGTTTCTTCGTTTATAGTAACTTTTAATAAAAGCGATTTTTTCATCAAATATTTCAATGAAATACTTTAAAACATATAATTTTTCCCCGTTATACTGATTAAAATATTTGATTGCGAATTTACTCATTTTGTCAATCGTTTTATCTTTGCATACATAATCATGAATTTTTTTGTTTTCATTATAATAATATAAACCGTCATCTTTCAACTTTTTAAAAAGTGATGATTTTTCAATGACTTGATAGTTGCGAATCATATAGAAGCGTGATGCCATTCTGGTCTTATAGAGAAAATCCACATTTTCCCGAAGCCGTTTCACAGTTGAAAAGGGATTGATTGAAATAAACCCGAATTTAACCAGGATATCATATTTTGAAAAATAATCTAAACATGCATAATTTTCATTAACAGTGACCCCCTTATTGTATAATGCAAGATCATCATCATTCCCGGCTTCAATTCCAATAAACACTGCAGCTAAGCCAGACTCGACAAGCGTTTGCATATATCCTTCCTTTAACAATGCCTTTTTGTAAATATCCGGACGAAATTGAACCATATATGAAATGTCCATCCCACTGTCCAACAATAGCTTAGCCATCTTCATTGATCGTTCAAGTTTATAGTCTGGATCCTCAAAACTGCAGTCTAAAAATTTGTAATAGCGGATATTGTATTTTTCGTAAATCTCCCTAATTTCGTTCAACACATCCATCGTGTCACGACCTCTCCATCGTTTTGAACAATTCCCAGATTCCCAAAAAACAGGGGATGAACAAAAACTGCAGTTCTGCGTACAGCCACGAGATGAAAGTATATTCGCAGTATTAAGTTTTTCTTCTGCTAAAATCGTTCGCATGGGGTGTGGCAGTGTATCAAGGTTTTCAATAGTTCTTGCATTTTTATTGCGAATAACCGCACCATTTGAACGATATGTCAGATTTGGAAGATCGTTTATCGGTGTTTTGCTGTTAAGGTTATTGATTAAATTCAACATGGCATATTCGCCTTCACCAGTTATAACATAATCCACAACATCACATTCTTTTAAGATTTCTTCAGATGAATCGGATGCTTTCCTCCCACCCAGAACTATAACTAACTTAGGGAATTTTTTCTTCATTTCTTTACACAAGTTAATTGTCTGAATATATGTCTTGTCATAGACGCAAAAACCAACAAAATCCGGTTGATATTTTTCCAATCTTTCCTTTATGATTGTCACATTATTATTAGAAAACAAAGTAACTAAGTAATTATGTTTTTGCAATAATGCACCTATATAACAAATTCCCAATTCCTCTTGATTATTCTTTTCAGTAATGACTGCTAACGCTACCTTATTTATCATAAGCTCCTCCCTTTCATACTTAAATTTATTTATTGCACTGTACTATAAATATTTAATCTGTTTACCCTTTTGTTCAACGATACAATTTGTTGAAATAATATTTGAAGTGATTCCATAATCTTTTTATCATGCGTAAGATTTCTCAAATTTTCAGGTAGCTGTTTCATACTGCTTGTTGTACATAATTTTAATAAATCACTGATCCAATTGTATAGCAAGGCATTAATCGAAGTGTTTAAAGTTTTTATTTTCAACGAATATTCTTTTAAGGAATGCGCCGCCAAATTTGATACAGGATGACGGTTGCTGATATAAGATAGTTGAAGCGGTATATAAACCATTAGCCATTTCATTTGATTAAACATATTATCGTAATTGACGATCAAGTCATCCTTTATGCCAATAATATACTTACATAATATGGATATCACCGGATCTACAAAATTATAATGATCCAGTCCTTCGCTGTCACGATGAGAATACAATTCGTCTCTAACCACTTTTTCATATATTGAAGTTTTGGGGAATATATTTAATTTTGAAAAAAAATTAAACATACTGTTATGCCGAATTAAAAAATCAAGGTTTTTCTTAATGGAATCTATTGTAGAATATGGATTAAAATTAATAAAATCCAAATGAGAAATAATACCATATTGATTTATAAAATCAATTATCTTTTCATTGTCCTGGACAGTAGTCTTTTTATTATAAAGAGCTAAATCCTGTTCGTTTGCAGCTTCAATACCGATTTCAACGGAGCGCAAACCTGTATCAAACAAAAGCTTCATAATAGAATCGGAAGCTTTTTTATAAAAATCAGCACGAATGTATACATTGTAAAAAATATTTAATTCTCTCTTGCTTAATTCACTGGCAAATTCTCTGATTCTATTAAGATATTTATCCGGATCCTCAAAGCTGTTATCGTAGAAATTATAAACATTAATTGAATAGTCCCTTTTTAAATATTCTATTTCATCAATAATATTGTTTATGGAACGCCCCCGCCATTTTTTCCATTGAATTTTGCTTGTACAGAATGAACAATTGGCACAGCAGCCTCTGGAACCTTGGATATTTGCAATAGTAAGAGGACCATCATTTAGTAAATCACGCGCTGCAAACGGTAGGGTATCTAAGTCGTCATTGAGTTCGCGATCTGGGTTTTCAATGATCCTTCCCATTGACCGATAGGTTAATCCTGTTACCTCCGAGAATTGAAGTTCGCCGTTTATGGCCTTTAGCAACTCAACTGTAGTATGCTCGCCTTCACCCCGTATACAAAAATCAATGGCATTGTTTTCCTCCATCATTTCATTTCCACTATATGTAGCATAGATTCCACCAATGAAAGATTTAATTTCCGGATATTTTTTCTTAATCATTGCTATATGCCGATTCACGGTATTTTTGTTAAATTGATAAGTGGTGTATCCAATCAGTACAGACCGCTCATCAATTAGATCATCAACAGTAATATCATTAACATTTTTACATATTACTGTAACCTTATAACCCTCTTGCCGAAGCAAAGCCGCAATAATACAAATGCCGCTTTCCTCCGGTAAAGGATCTTTTGTATGTTCATAAATAAATAGAAGTAAAACTTTATCTTTCATTATAAGCCTCATCATTTTATCAAACTTGTCATGATCCGATTTAATCTATTTGCAACTTCCTTAAGGTCTGCAATATTTAGTTCTTTTCGTGTAATTTGATCGAATTCTTTCGATGTCGTAGCACCTTGACTGATTGCCGCCAACAATGATTCGAGCCAATCAAACATAATCATGTTACATTTCTGTTTTAATTTCTGATATTTTTCATTGGTCTTGTTTAGGAGCATATTCTGCATGTCTGATAGTTCATTTGCATCTTTTGTCAATAGAAACAGCGGAATAATTTTAATACTGTTTTCCAATGAACCAAATACTCTGTCGTGTGTATCGTTTAATTTCTTATAGGTATTAAACAAATAATTCGAAAACATTTGAATCTGCTCGCTCTCAAACCTATATATGTATTCTCCGCAACTATTCTGTCCCAATATGTACTGATCTTTCTGAACCTTTTCAAACAAACTCGTACCTCGATATAGATCAACTTTTGAAAAAAAGAGAAACGGAGCCTCAATATGTTTGATAAATGATAAATTTTGCTTTAAAGATTCAATATTTGTATATGGATTAAAGTTCATGAATCCCCAATATATGTATATCCCATACTGTTTCATAAACCTGACGATCTGATAATTATCTTTTATAGTTGCTTTTTTATTGTAAAGTGTTAAATCTTTTTGATTTCCTGATTCAAGACCTAACCCAACCGCCCTAAGACCAGATTCTTTAAGCAACGACATTAGCTGAGGATCGGCCTTTTTATAAAAATCTGCGCGTATGTTAAAATAATAATTTACTTTGATTTTAGAATCTTTAACAGCATTAGCAAACTCCCAAACCCTACGTAAATCATTATACGGATCTTCAAAACTACTATCGTCAAACATAATCCAATTGATATGGTGAACATTAACAATTTCAGCCATTTCGTCAATAATATTTTTTATACCGCGACCATACCAACCTTTGTAAAACAACTGATTCGAGCAAAAAGAACAGTTTGCGGTACATCCTCTGGATCCTAAAATCTTAGCCACTTTAAAAGGTTGACTGTGCAAAAAATCGCGAGCAATAAAGGGATAAGCGTCCAGTTTTCTGTTAATTCTTCGCGGTTTATTCTGTACAATTTCTCCGTTTTTTCGAAAAACAAGCCCGTCAATTTCTTCAAAAATATTGTCACCCATTACGACATGTTCGGTTAATTCATATAACGTCTCTTCACCAACCCCCTTAATTGAAAAATCAATATTGGGGTTTTCCTGCATAAATTCTTCCCCGGCGTAAGTAGCATAAATACCGCCGATGCTTACCTTCGTATCTGGTAATATGTTTTTAATTTTATCGATACACTTACTGACCGCGTTTTTATTGATCTGATATACAGTAAACCCAATAAGATTCGGTCCGTACTCTTTTAAATCTTCGTAATCAAGTTTATCAACATGCTCAGCCAATAAACGCACATCATACTTCCTGTCTCTCATATATGCTGCTAACGCACAAATACCTATTTCTTCATAGACCGAATCCATTGCGTCATTTCTGACCAATATGAGCACAAGTCGGCCTTTGTTATTATTTTTCATTCACATAAATCCCATATATATTCATCAAAATTGATAATTCTTGAACAGAATTCTACATCCAAAGCGTCATCTTCGAACTGTATAGATATCCGGTATTCAAATTCAATGACTAATTTAATTAATAATGTTGTCGCTATTTCTAAACTATTAAAAAATTGTTATTAGGTTTTTCAAAGCTAAACAGACACATTTGGGTTCACTCACAAACTGATGCCGGTCGGTTACTGTAGGAACAGATTCGAAACTCATTTTTTCCATTTTCATATTGTCCAATCGCTAAATTGTTTAGATAGTTTTTCAAATTTCATTTCTATTCCCTTTATTCCTCTTAGCAATACCGTCCATTTCAAACAACAAGTTTTTTCGACAAACATGACTAATTACGCGCACACCCTTGGGATGTTCAATTTGTAAATCATCGCAAGCTTTTTTAAACAAACCGTACATATTTGCGTTTGTAAAAAACATCGTACATTCGCATAGATGCTCCCACGACATACCAGCTTCTTGTAAAAGACTGAAAACATTTTTTAGAGTAGTTCTAATCTGTTGATAGGGATTATTTTCATAGAGAGTTTTCCCCTCCACTCCTATACTTGCCGTGCCCGAAATCTGCAATTCTACATGACATCCATTATCAAGAAGCATTGCTCTTGAAAAAGCGGGTTGATACAAATATTGATCACCCTCCGCTTCATTTTGCAAAATATTATAGATACGTCTTTTGACAGCATTACTCTCTGTCAAGTCGACAGCATAAAGTTGCATAATATGCTTGCCGGAAAATGAACCTTCAATGCAAGTACTGGCCGGTAGATCAGGAGAATTCCTATCATAACATATACCATTCGTATCAAAAAAATTATTTCGAGTTACATTAAAATCCGAGTAATTTTTAAATATGTGATCAAGATAAAACCATGTCCGAATTAAAGTTGTTGGATTTAGACCACACCTCAACAGAGACGATTGGCAGAAAGCAAATGCATCAAAGCTATTTTGGAAAGCATATTTTCCATGGTAATATCGTAAACCTCTATATGTATAACAAACACATCCTCCGCCAGAGGTAGTGGTGTGTTCAAATTTATTCAGTTCGTCGCTATGGATACCAAAAAGGTGAATTCCACTCATAACAGACCCTGACACCGACTGATACTCTAAGGGAATCAATATCGGATCCTGACCAGTTCGTTTAAAGGCAACAATCAAATCATCTAAAAGCGATAAATCCTGTAAAAATATTTTGCAATAAATGCATGAAATCTTTTTCTCCAATAAATAATCACATATTTGTTTAAAATGGAATTTTATATCCTTTTTCTTAATATCGGTAAAATCCTGTGTAAGATGATATTGATTTTGAATTGAAAAAATTGAAAATAGATTCATATATACACCAATTCTTTCTTGTGATTTTCGTCATTGATAATAATGCCAAACATAGTTAAATTCCCTCAATAAAAAGAAATTACCCACATACAAAGCATGCACGCAGCCGCTTTATATACAGGTAATTGAAAATTAAGTTGTTTTATTATTGTTTGATAAAGCCATTTTGTAATAATACTTTTTGCAAAGTATCAAACATGAATCTGATATCACGAAATGTTTGCATATCCATATTCAAAAATATTTTTCCATGGCATGTATTAAATTTTCTGTTTCTGAACTCATATGTTGTTAATCCTTTACAGCCCCCTTTTACACAACCAACACATGGGTTAAAATAACCCACTAATCTGGAAGCGATCTCCGGTGATAAGCTTTCTGCCAATTGCAGCGTTTCATTCGTTAAATCATTTTTTCGCCCCATATATTGATTCCCGTATTTATAATTAGAAACCATATACCACCAAAAAAAATGATTCAACAATTCTTCGCTGATCAGCAAAGAATAAGAAAAACCTAATGAAGAAACATAAGTGACCTTACATCCCTTATGGTCACCCTCAATTTTACGTTTTATTTTTAGACTTTCTTGAGACAGTAAATAGTCATTCAATTTGACAAGTTCATCTTGCATTTCTTTTGACAGTCCAGAAATGCACTCCAGAAAATCAACTTTAACTCCTTTGCTATTAGAGAGATTTGCAGGCGAAATCGTATTTTCATAAGGGATCACAGCAGGATCCGTTTCGTACTCAACCAACAAAATTTCTTTTATTAATATTTTGGCCAATTTATCGGGTGCTAACATGATTTCAAATCCAGCATTATTTTTATCACCAAAGTCTTGTGCACGCATATACTTTTCTTTTTTTGAAAAGTAACGGGTCTCCCCATCAACGATAATCTGCATAAATTTTAACCCGTATATTATGCGAATTTGCACATCCTGGTTTAATTTAACGCCATTTGAAAAGGAGTGTGGCTTTTTGCAATCCGGGTTACATATATCTCCAATACTCCGATTGTCTTGTCTGGTACCAAAGGAAAGATGACCGTTACCTAAAACAAGATAGAACCCTGGAACAGCCACATTGACAGTCAAATCAATCTGCAAAGGCAATCGATACCGTTGCGGCAATTTGACATATGACTTTAATGGCTTCTCAAACACATGAAAATATACGTTTTGACTGGGAGCAGATACAAATAATCCATCCGGTTGAGAATATGCTATTACTTTCCCTACATTTTCCAACGATTTCAAATCTATTTGTGACTTATTCATGGTGCACCTCATATGTCCATAAAATTCATTTTTGGCGGAATTTTATTGGTAAATAAATTTGTTGCTGAGCTATTCCCAATGCTTGATCTATTGCACCATCAGGATTGGGCATATTGCACATGCCGGGCAAATCACCATGTTCAAAAACCTCGTTGTTATTAATCCAATCCACCATACTGATGATCGTTTCATTTAAATCATCGTTGTCGTTTTCATCCCCGGTAGCAACCAAGAACATCCCCCCCGGAAATTCTATAATTTCATAAGGTGCTGTATCTGCTTCGGTCACTTCATCCTTGATCGCCAAAACCCAAGTCGATCTGTTTGTATCATTATTTTCATGCCACAAAAAATCCTGCGGTTCATAAATATGTTCTTTAAAAAGATACCTATGGTTATTCACCCAGGAGGAGAAACTATCTCCCGGTCCAAAAAGTTCATCAAGTGTCTTGATTCCCGATGATAATGCCCGGAATTTTGGAATTTCAATAGCTCGCATATTTTTTAATTTACTCATTTCATTTTCTCCAAACTATTCGATTTGTTTAAATGACTATACTGTTCCGGAAATTTCCTCAGGGTACCTACTCTGGCAGCCCATGGTATTCCAACATCGCACTGCAGTTACCTATCTTTGCCGAACATCCGTGTATCTCCGCCTCCATATTTGGGCGACAGCATATTTTTTATTCGATTCCACTTCCTCTCCTTAAGTTCAAATCTTTTCCATATTTATAGTGTACATTAATTTTACCGTTTTTGCAATATTTTTTCAAACAATGTTCATTTTTTTAAGAATTATCATTACCTTTATATATCCAGTGTTATACAAGACCGATAATGAATTAACTATGCAAAATAAAAACTCAGTTACAGTTAAATACTAAACTCATGTTATTTTCGATTCCACATACTTAATCATCGATTTAAGGGTAGGAAATTTTGTTATCACAAGCATCTCATCATCAAACTCAAAATCAAATTTATTCTCTAATGCGACAATAGTTGAAACAAATGTTATTGAATTAATACCAGCACTATTTAAATCCATATCCAACGATATATTATCTGATACTCTCTCTCTTATGCATGAAATGATTGTATTAAAAATATTTTTTTGAATATCAGTTAATGTATTGGGATTGGAAGTTACAGGATTAATTTCGTTATAATGAATCTCTTTACACTCCAGCACTTTGTATCTATCCATTTTTCCATTTGCGTTTAATATGAACATTTCAACACGCTTAAACACAGAAGGAATCATATGTATAGGCAGTTTTGTTGAGAGGAAACTTTTAATATCCTTAGAATTAATATTTCTATCACTTGTATAGAAAGCGCATAAAATATTATCGATTTTATTTTTATCTAACACAGTAACGATAGATTGTTTAATACCTTCAATTTGATTAAGATGTGACTCGATTTCTTCCGGTTCAACTCTATATCCATGAATTTTTATTTGATTATCCGACCTGCCAATATAAATTACATCTTGGTTTTTATTTAACCTAACAATATCACCTGTTCGATAAAATATGGAATTTGAAATAGTTGTAAACTTTTCTTTCATTAATTGATCCATGTTTAAGTAACCCTTCGATAAACAAATCCCACATACATATAATTCGCCTTTTTCCCCGGAGGCAACATCTTTTAAATTATCATCTAAAATACGATACGTAATATTTTGGATGGGTTTTCCGATAGGTATATCATCTAAAATTACATTTTGAGGTATTACATAATGGAATGTATCATCCGAGCATTCACTTTGCCCATATGCATTTATGAGAGTTATATGATTATAGTTTTTATAAAAATTTTCAACTATAGCCTTGTCTACCTTTTCTCCAGTTAAAATTATATACTTAATATTTTGCAATTGTAATTTTCGATATTTGCCTGTCAAATAGTAACAATATCCATATAAAGATTGAGGTGTCATGCTTACAATATCAACTTCATCCCGTTCAAGTTGTTCAAGAAAATGATATGGCTTTTTTATTAGATCATTATCATAAATATATAACTGAGCTCCTAACAAAATGGGTGTTAGTATCTGCCATATTGACGCGACAAAACCAATATTAAAGCTTAGGCAAAGACGGCTCTCTGATGTTAAATTCAATAACGAAATCTTGGCATCTATATGATTCAAAATGCCTTCATATGTTAAAAGAATTCCTTTAGGAAAACCTGATGACCCTGATGTAAAAATACAGTATGCTGAATCACTGGGGTTATAGGCAATTAATTTATTTTCTGATTTATTATTTTTATCTAAGTCCCTATAATCCACACAAAAGGTCATTATATTATTATAATTATTTTCAAAATTTCCTTTTACAACATGTTCATTATATAGTATGATTTTTGGTTTACTCTCATTTAAAATCTTAGAAACTTGTTCATATGGGCAATCAATATTTATTGGTACGATAATGGCATTACAATTAAGAATAGCATACATAGATAAAACCATCTCAATTGAATTAGACATATATATTGCAACAAAGTCATTTTTGCTGATACCGCGTTGTTTTAATTCCTCTGATAATGATATTACCATATTTTTGAATTCCAAATAAGTAATATATTGATTATTATAAATAACTGCTTTTTTATCCCGTTGTTTTTGTGAAAAATCAAATAATGCTTTTAAATTATCACAATTTTTTATCATTTAATCACCCACCTAATTATTTTTCTCGTACGAGGATATAATCCGCCTTAATACATCTTTCACTTCAGTTTTATCTACGATACTATAGACCATTCCACAACGTTTGGCGATTTCAACTATCTGAAAATCATCCGATAATTTTTCAGGAGTAGTTTCTTTGTTAATTCTCTTCGTTGTAAAACCAAATCTTGTACCTTTTTCTGCAATTATGATACCTGAAAGTGACGAACAACTGGCGGTGTTACCGTCAGTTGAGTGTTGAATCGCATATAACAGATATATATAATAGTTTGGCTCTGCATGTATGTATACAACTGCGATTGTGTTGACATCTGTACTAAAGAAATAACACTCTCCTGCATCCTGCCAACGCCGGAAGCTGAGAATGTTATAATAATTGTTTCTTTTTGCGTCAAAAAGAAACGCACAAGTTATTTTTCTTCGGTGATCTATCCCATGTTTTTCATCATATACAATAGTTCAAATGCTGCGTTGCCTATAAATAATATTTGCTTGTAAAAAATGGAATTTCTTTGGCTGTCTCATGCTGAAATTTATCGATTAGATTAACTGATATATCAATAAAATGACTTTCGCTATTAAACATAAATAATACCTTTACCCGATGGTTCCTGCGATCCACCTTTTTAACGAAACCGTCATAATTCATAAGCGGTCCCTTCGTAACGACAATTCTATCATTTTCCACATATATATCAGAGATACCAATTACCCCCTCCTCATCTACCATATAAACAATATTTGCTATTTCTTCCAATCTGATTTCCTGCATCTCACTATTACTATGCAGAAATTTGTATATGCTGTTTAGATGCCTTGTCTTATTAAAAATATCCCATACATTATTTGTTTTGATTAAAACATATCCAGGAAACATTGTTTTAATAACCTCAACAAATACCCCCTTGCGTTTTTCCTTTAATTTTCGCTTTGGTACAAGGAGTTCATAATCAGTGAAGTTTAAATGTTTCAGGAGATTTGTCATCTGCATGCACACATCATCTTCTCTCCCAGATTCAACAAATATGCCATGCCATCCCATACTCCCATACTCCCCCCATTTGTAAAATGGCATAGCTTCGCCATTTGGCTTTCAAGGGGGTGAAAGTCAATCATTTTAAAGCTATGTCAAATTACTGTTTTTTAACTCGTCGAAACGTAGATTAAATCATATAATTATCTTGTAATTGTTTCTTTTTATACATGATTTTTTTAACTAATCATATCGAAAAACATATAACTTCTCTCCATAAACAGTTTTTTTCATTTTTATTAAACTCACGATTTGATAAAAGACAAATATCATATATATGCTGGCAAAGCATAGTTAGCTTATCCTTTTGTTCATTATTTCGCATGTCTATTATTTTTTCAACAAATGAATTATTACGATTGATAACAATATTGTAATCCTCAGATTCAGTTTCAAAGGATATACCGCCATAAATTTTGCTCATTTCCATGTATCGTTTCAATTGTTCAGATAAAGTTAAAATAGCAGAAATTTTGGGGTCCTTAAAATATTCCACTTTAACATCCAGCTTGTCTTTTCCAAGTGCGGATTTGAATATATCCGTTAAAATTTTCACATCGGTTTCGTCTGCTATTTGTCCACTCACTAAAGTGTCTGGGAATTCTGATGTTACACAAGTAAATTTGATTCCCTGTTCTTTCGTCTCATAAGCCTGTTAAAACCGACTATCAATTGGGTGGCTAAATTCAACTACAATCAAACCATTTTGCTTATAAAGTTCAATATTGGAAGATTGCTGGACTTTGTTGTCGGTATAATAAATTGTTTGATTCTCTTTATTTTCCTTATTTTCCTGAAGTTCTTCCATGCCTTCTTTGGTTTCGTTTACAAAATGAATTTCATAGGAGATAAATGAAATCAGACACCATAAATACAGAATAAGAACCAAACCGAAATGACCAATAATACCGTTTTAATCGGTTGCTTCTTTATATTTCCAAAAAAATCTACAGCACCGGAAAATGCAGCCTGAGATATGTATTCCTTTACTTCTTCAGTCATCCCTATGCCGTTATCGGAAATAGTTAGAGTTCTATTTTCTTTATTATAAGAAACTGTAATTTCATAATTCTCATTATCATTCTTAGTTTGACCAATGTCAACCAATCTTTCCAATTAATAAATTGCATCGCTGGTATTGGAAATAACTTCACGAAAGAAAATATCTTTATCTGAATAAAGCCACTTTTTAATGATAGGCAGAATATTTTCTGCTTTAACTGAAATTTTGCCTTTCTTCAACATTTCCCATATTTAATAAAGAGTATCCGCCAAATCCCCTCTTAATCTCATTTCAACTTTTTCCGTATGATTATATTATAATGACTTCTCAGTTAAAATAAACCTGCTATTGTACTTATTTATAAATATTCTTTCTGATGCTTTTCACAATAAAAGCCTCCTTACTAATTTGCAGATTTACACAAACAAATTAGCAAGGAGGCTTGTTTACAAGCAAGTAAAGAACTGCATATCAATGAAATACGCGTTCTTTCTCGGCGTACTATAGAGCCTAATGTGCATCACGCTCCATCAGAAAAATCGGAAAGAGCTGCCACAATTCTTCTAAACTCATCTCGGATAATATTTTCTCGTTTTAAAACCTCATTTCGTACTACTTCCACGGGCGTTTTTTCTCCGTCCAACCTTTGCCTTTCCAATAGTCCATGTCTGCCTTATTCCAACCGTGCTTCTGCATCTGACGCATAACAGAGAAAAAGAGCCTTATTTTTAGCAACGGCTTGATATGCCCCTGCTTTTTCAGAATTTTTTGTGTCAGTGCGGAAAGTTTCTTCTCTACGCACTGTTTTTTCTTTTCACTGACACGCTCCCAGGAAGTTTCCGCCACAGCAGCGCCGTACGTATAGGTCTTTACCACACCCCACCAAAAAGTACTGTCCGCCATATCCCGGTTCGTACTTTTCATTCCGCTCCTGCGGCGGTGGAAATGCAGACGGCTTGCTTTGAAAACATTCTTTCTTTAGGGCGATGCACCATCCAACGCCACCCGTAATGATCAAGCAGCGCTTTCATTGCACCGGTTGCGTGATAGACATATACGGGACTTGCGAGAATCAATACATCCGCTGCATCGATCGCGTTTGTAATAGGTAACAGCTTTTCATAATGCGGGCATTTCGTCTCTGACTCACCAAAACATGCAGTACATCCAACGCAGAATTCACCGAAGTCTTTCGGCAGAAATATTTTCGTTATCTCACCGTTCAGCTTTTCCGCCAACCGATGTGCGATGTGATAGGTTGAACCCTTGTGACTCTGCCCGTGTATAACTGTGATTTGCATATTGTTACCTCGATAAAGTCTGATTATCAGTTTCACAAACTGGAAGTTGTAAATGTATTTCATACCAATAAGGCGCGAATAACAATTACATAGGTTTTAGGTTTTTATTGAGTCTGTCTACCATCCATATGAGTCGCTTTTCCCGTCCCGCATCTGTCTTTGCATCAAAATATGCCCGCGTATAGGCCCCTCAAAACTGTCTACCTCGGCATGTGTGGGCAGTTTTGCCTTTGTATGCACTCGGCTTGTAATTGGGACGATAATAACTGTCGGGCTGTGCGTGTTCCCTATATCATTGGAAATGATAAGTACGGGTCGCCTGCTGCCCTGTTCCGAACCGACAACGGGATTTAAGTCTGCGTAGAAAATGTCCCCACGCTTGATACTTGATAGCCCTTTCCATTATGTGTTTGTCCTCCCATCTGGATTTAGGCAGGAGTTTCCTGCCTATGTAGCCGCCAGATACAAGGAAGTATTTAAGGTCGGGAGAGCATAAAACAAAGCTCTGTTTCCATAGACCGCCTTGTATCTGGCTTGATATGATAGGAGCATTTCTATTTGTCCTCGACACCCCGAAACGCTATGGGAAGTCGCCAAACGGTCAGCAGCGAACTGACGCCACGGGAGTTTCACCCCAACTGTCGGTCTGACAGAGCCGCCCTCATTGCCTGCGGCGGATTGGTTACCGCTCGGACTGTGACTGGACGGGAGTACCATTATTCTCTTTGTGGGTTACGGCGAAATCGGGAGCTGCCCGATATTTTGAGTCGGTAAGATAGGCTCACCACCTTTCTGTCGCTCGCTGCCTTTCGGCAGGTCATGGTGTACCGCTGCACACGCTCATGCTCATCGCAATCACAAAGAGGAAGTGTTTGACGAATGGGTATTCGGTTGTCAAGGAACTGTCCCCGTTTTCGCCACACAAAGGAAAACAGGCAAAGGGTTTTATCCCTTCACCTGTTTCCACACTCAGAAGCTATAAGTAGCCCCTAAAAATCAAAAGTTTTTTAATGCAAGGCGGATTTTTTCAATCGCCCTGTCAATGGAACGCTTGATAGGCATTTTCGTACAGCCCTCCATTGCTCCAATCTGCTCATAGGTCAAACCTAAATCGAAGTGGAGCATAAACCGCCGCCTTTGTATTTCGGGCAGTTCCATAATCGCTCTGTTGAGCCGTTCCATGCGGATAGTATCGTTTACCGCTTCATCAACAGGCTTTGGCTTATGTACCGCCCGTCTGCAAAGCGTTTCCTCGGTCAGCTCTGATTGTTCTAAATGCCTTTCGTCAGACCTGCGAAGATTACGCTCACGCTTGATGAAGTGGCAAAATTCCATATAGACAGCCTTTGTAACTTCTGTTTCTCGAAAGTTGCCCTGTCCGTCCGTAAATGCCACAAAGTAGCGTTTTCTACCGTCCGTTTCCTCAAAACGGATGGTATAGGGATTTGTGTTGTCAAACACTTCTGTTTCCTCCAATCTGAATTTTTTTGAAAAATCCAGATTGGCAGGCGGTGAACGGCATCCAACGCCAGAAACAGACTTGTCCCATATTCCTGCAAAAAACGACATAAGAAAAACCGCAAAGGCTGTCATGCCCTTACGGTTTAAGGAGAGTTTATTTCTATTGTGTAGAGATTTGACTTCTACTTTTGAGGTGCAAAGCCCCCATACGGTAGCGAGGATTTTTTAATAGGTTATCCGCCCATCCTCGGTATGGTATATGTAAGTAAAAGCTGCTGCTTGAAAGCAATAAAAATCCCTCCAAACTCAAACAGGTTTGGGGGGATTAATTATTTTCATTTGGGCGTGAAGATGTAGCCCACCAAAACGCTGTTTTTTTTATTTGGTGGGCTATACCTTAAAATACAAGCCTTATCCCAAAGACTTCAAATTATTTCTATATTCCTGCATCTCCCTTTCGTCTGTGTTATCTAAAACAAATTGCAGTTCGTTTGTTACCTTTTCACGGTCATAGGGAAGATACGCCGTTACGGGCGTGAAATTAGATACCGTGTTCGCAAACAGATGTGTGCGTATATTTAGGTTATTGATTAGGATTTGCAATTCACGGATACGCTCTTTTTCTTCGGCAGGTACAAACAAGTCCTGCTGTGCCATCTGGTAAAGCTCTGTGTCTGGAAAAAGCGTGAGAGAGTCCACGGAAATAAAATACGGATTAAGCTGACTGAACAGCTCAGCACTATTCCTTGCATTCTGGTATCCGCCACCTTTTCCCACAAGCCCTGTCATATAAACAAAGTAGTATTCAATGCCTGCTTCGTCCAATTTCCTGCATTGCTCCAGAATATCCGCCGAGGTATATCCTTTATTGGCAAGGGCAAGCGTTTCATCATCGCCGCTTTCCACACCAATGCTCAGCCCGTTAATGCCCATCGCTCTCAATTTTCTAAGCTGCCATACCTCTTTGCTTTTAATATCACGGATGCTTGCAAACATAGCCATTGTCTGACACTTAATCAGATAGTCCCTCACCGTCAACGCCCGCAGTTTAAGATTTTCATAACTCATTGCGAACGGGTTAGCTCCCGTCCAGAAAATCCTTCGGGCGTTTGCCTGATAGCTTTTTATCTCTGCTAAATCCTCCTCAAATTCCTCAATAGGCGACATTCGGAAGCACTCATTTTTATACAGGCTGCAAAACTTGCATTTGTTATAGGTGCAGCCAGAGGTAGCCTGTATGATGACCGAATGAGCTTCATACGGTGGTCGCCAAGTTCTGCCTGTAAAGTGCATGATTGTCCCTCCTTTCACTTACAGATGATGAACGCTTTTTCTATACCGTAGTAATTCTTCTTCGCTGACATTTCCTATGATTTCATCGAGAAACGCCAACAGCTTTTTCTTGTCTTTCGGCAGTTGCCCATGAAACTGGTACGCATTGGAAGCTCCCATTGCCGCAAAGATGGTAGGTATCTGCAAATTTTCAATGAGCGTCCGTACCTCTTTGTATTTTTCAAGTTCGCCTTCCTCTTGCCAGTTCCCACGCTGTATTTCAGCATAAAGTTCAGAATCGGGATAAATTGTAAGCATATTTGCCCCGATAAGCGTAGGGTGTATCTGGTTGCATATATCAGCCGTCAATTTTGCTCCGATTTCTCCACGACCTGCCCCAGAAATGCTCACCAAGTAAAAGAAACTGTAATGAATGCCTGCTGCATCTAATCTCTGGCATTGCTCTATAATGTCCGCCGAGGTATATCCCTTGTTCATAAACCGTAGGGCTTCGTCATCGCCTGTTTCTATTCCTATTGTCAGACCGTCATACCCAAAAGCCCGCAGTTTGGCAAGTTCCTCATCAGTTTTAGGGGTAACATCTGTAATCCTCGCAAACGAGCCGATAGATGTAACTGACGGGAGATATTTGCGGATTAGCTCTGCAATCGCAGTTAATTTGTCATAAGACAAAACAAAGGGGTTAGCTCCCGTCAAAAATACTCGGCGGGTACGCCCGCTGTTCCAACCTTTTGTTGCTCTTTTCACCTCCCGTAAATCACTCTCAATATCCTCCAGAGGGGACATTCTGAATTTGAACGGCAAATCATTATACAAGGTACAAAACTTGCATTTATGATGCGTACAGCCTGCCGTTACTTCTAACAAAAGTGATGCCGCTTCATACGGCGGTCGCCAAATTGTTCCTGTGTAGCGCATAAACACCTCTCCTTTTCTGTAGTCTATACTAATTATACTTGCGTACAATGATTTTACAAGTACTGTACTTTTTTGTAGTACCTACATTGAAACGGTACATTGATTTTTGAGAAAAGGTGTGTTATACTATTTCAGAAAGGAGTTGCAGGAATGAAAAAAAGTACATTGGCTGTTGAACGCTGCAAAACAGTTTCTACCATACAGAAAATCTTGGGCGGTAAATGGAAAATTGAAATCATTTATTATATCGCCTTTCGGGATATACACCGCTTTGGAGAGCTTCGCAGGCATATCGGTGACATCACGGAATCAAGCCTAACAAAGCAGCTTCGGGAACTGGAAGCCGACGGCTTTATTACCCGTTATGACTATAAAGAAGTACCTCCCCGTGTGGAGTATAACCTTACTGACTTAGGCAAAAGTTTCATTCCCGTTTTTGAACACATGAAACAATGGGGAGATGAAAATCTTAATAAATAATAAAAGCTGTCCACTAAGGTTATTACTTTAGCGGACAGCTTGCTTTTTGTTTCACCAATTAATCATAAATGATAGAGAAACACACCTTCGCTGAAATTGCATGTGAACTTGGAGTTACCCGCAAGCGTGTCCGACAGCTCGAAGCAAAGACAATATTAAAATTACGGAAAACAGAACACTTTAAGGAAGTTCAAAGCTTCTTTGAAATATAATAATTAAGAGGTGAGTATGATGCTCACCTCCTTTTTACTTGCCAAAATGAATGCCGTATTTTATTTTCAAAACGCATCAAGTTAAGAAGTAACAGTGCTGCCCTTTACTGGTGAAAGCCACCTTAAAAATGGCCTATGAGGAACGTAAGTCCAAAATGCCGCTCATGTTTCATACGAACCGTGGTACAAATCACCAAGCCGTCGCATTTTGCTCTTACCTAAAATCATTGGGCGTCACACAATCCTTTTCTCGTGCCCATGTCCTCTATGACAATTCTGTTATGGAATCCTTCTTTTCAAGTCTAAAAAGAGAAGAGCTATACAGAACAAAATATCGCTCTGATGGTGATTTTCGTGCTGCAGTAAGATCGGTATATGACCTTCTACAATAAGGTGCGCCCCATGTAAAGAATGCATACAAGACACCGCTTGCAAAAGAGCAGGAATATTACAGTAAAAATGAAGTTTGGGTAGGCGATGTAGCCTATTTTCAATACAAGCAACAGACCTATTACATTTGCGTGATCCTTGATTTATACGCCCGGAAGGTAGTCGGATACCGAATATTAAAGTCAAACAGCACACAATAAACAAAAGGCACTTTCAGAATCGCTTTTGAAAGTAGGCAACCGACCAATCTGCTGTTCCACAGCGCTAGAGGGTGTAACTACACATCCATAACATATATGCTGTACTTAGAACAATTGGATGTAAAGCAATCGTTTTCAAGGACCAGTACACCATACAATAATTCCGTTATGGAATCGTTTTTCAAATCCATGAAAACAGAAAAGCTAT
>BLMO01000121.1 GCA_011957885.1 Clostridiales bacterium | reverse complement strand
GCAACAGATGCACCCATGGAAAACCCCATGATTCCAAAGGGACCTTTTATACCCTCTCCCTGAGAAGGGACGGTTTTACAGGTATAAATCCAAGTAAATTTCCAAATATTATGGCAGCGACACCCCTATCCAGAGTTACTGCGGAAATCGGCGCAAAAGGACCCTGTATACCTCTGTTGTCCCCCGGCGGAGATAAACACAGATGGCTATACGCCGTCCGACAGATTGCAGAAGAAAGGTGTCGTGCAATGATACTGCTCCATATAACAAAAAAGCTGAACTGTTTCGGATGCTTTTTGGAAGCATCCGAAACATGCAAGGAAAGGTACGGACAAAAATATGAAGCTTACATTGATCTCACCCAAAGGTGTGGGAATGGGAACAAATGAGGAAAACAGGTGGACGCAGGCGCTATATGATTCCCTGGCCGGAATCGACTCCCTGCGGGAACTGATGTCCTGTGCAAACGCACCCTTGCTGACTGTTGCCTCCATATTGGAGCCATTCTTCGATTCAATCGAATATATTGATGAAGAAATTGAAAATATCGATTGGAACGCGCATTATGATATGGTTGCCATGTCCTTTATGACCCAGCAAGCCTCCCGCGCTTTTGTGCTTGCCGAACGGTTCCGGGAAAAGGGCGTTTACCGGATCGCCGGAGGCATGCATCCCACCAATTCCCCGGAGGAAACCCTCCGGTATTTTGACACGGTATTTATCGGAGAGGGGGAAGTCACGCTTTCCCAGTTCATGCAGGACTATCTCGCACAAAAGCCGGCGCGCATCTATAAAAACACTGCCGAAATCCATATGGACGCCGTACCCCTTCCCCGATATGACTTATTAAAAATGGATCAATATAAAACGGTGCCGGTGCAGATTTCCAGAGGCTGTCCCCATAACTGCGAGTTCTGCGCTTCTACAAAAATTTACGGTCCCAAATACCGGCATAAAAGCGTAGAGCGGGTGCTTTTGGAAATTGACACCATTCAAGCACGCAAGAAAAATCCGCATATTTATTTTACCGACGACAACATGCTGGTGCAGAAGGACTTTGCTGTCAGCCTTCTGGACGCACTGGCGGAGAAAAAAATTCGCTGGATGACCCACACCGATATCGGCGTTGCAGATCAAGATGAAATTTTAAAGCGGCTGTTTCGGGCAGGCTGCCGTAAGTTAGTAATCGGGCTGGAAAGCATTATCCCGGATTCCCTGCGCACTGTTGAAATGTGGAAATACAAGCATTTCCAGCGATACGGACAGGAAATACAAAAAATTCAATCCTATGGCGTAGGCGTGTGGGGAACCTTTATTGTAGGACTGGACAGCGATGACACTTCCGTATTCCAACGGGTAGTAGACTTTACTCTGGAAAACAATCTGTACGGCGCTATGATTTCCGTGCCTACACCCTTCCCCGGTTCAGCGTTGTATAAACGACTCTCCCAGGAAGGACGAATTTTAACCACCCACTGGGGAAGTTATACCTTATGGAACGTAGTTGTCCAACCCAAAAACATGAGCGTGCAGCAGCTGCGCGAAGGATTCCGCTACACACTTTCCCAAATTTATGCGGGGGGGGCTGTAAAAAAACGCATGGAATATTTTAAAAATATTTATGCCGCCCTCAGGAGTGAATCATTGTGAAACGCTTACTGCTGCTGATTCCGAAATGTCCAGGACCTGCTGCCGGGAAAAAGTGGAACGCTGTCTGGTCGGCGGACGTTGAATCGACCGTCACACGCAGCATGTGGAAGCTGATCACGCCGGGTCCCCTTGTTCTTGCTAAACTGGCGCTGGAAACGGGAAGATTTGAAGTACATTTGATAGATGAAGCCTTTCAGCCCCTAAATCTGACGAAGAAATATGACATTGCTGCCATATACACGGTGACACCCAATGCAAAACGCGCCTATGAACTGGCTGATTTTTATAAAAAGCAGGGGACACATGTTGTCCTCGGCGGCGTACATACCACCGTCTGCCCCGAGGAAGCCGGCAGGCATGCCCACACCATTTTAATCGGCGAAGCAGAATATATTTGGGCTGCGTTTTTGCAGGACTTTCTTATGCGCCGTGCACGGCAAGTCTACGCGCAACCTTTGGGGAAAGTTTCTATGTACCGTTCCCCCGTTCCCGCATTTCATCTGATACCGGAAAATGCACGGAAGCTGATTCCCATCCAAACCGCCCGGGGATGTCCCCACGGCTGCCGTTTCTGTAATCTGCGCAGCCTGTACGGCAGATCCTATCGTCCGAAAAAAATGCAGAATATTGAAAAAGAACTGCGCGCCGTAATGCAGCTCAATCCTCAAGCTACGATATATTTCACAGATGACAACCTGTTTTGCAGCAGCACCCATGCCGATGCACTCATGCAGCTGCTGCAGCAATATTCTATCACATGGTATGCAAACACGGACATTTCCTTTGGAGCTAATCCTATACAAATCCGCAGGGCATATCAATGCGGATGCCGGCAGGTGCTGATCGGACTGGAGAGTGTCAATGCGCAAAATCTTGCCGGATTGGATGAAACCAGCTTTAAACGCCGGCACTTTGGCAGATACAGGGAATGGATCGAAAATATACAGTCCCAGGGAATCGGCGTCATCGGAAGCTTTATTTTAGGGCTGGACAGTTATGATGCAGAC
>BLMO01000120.1 GCA_011957885.1 Clostridiales bacterium | reverse complement strand
ATCCCTCCGAGTTTTGCTGCGCAAAACCCACCTCCCTTTGCACAAGGGAGGCTTTTGGGGGGCGGGGATTTGCACAAGGGAGCCTTTTTATATTTGTGCTGCGCGGCTTCAGCTGGGGGAGCCTTTTTACTCTATATGCACCAAAAGATGCACCAAAAGCGCCCGTCATAGACGGGCGCTTTCCTTTATTCTTCTTCCGCATGTGCTTTGGCATCTGCTATGATTTTTTGCGCTTCTGCGCCCGGTACTTCTTCATACCGAACAAACTGGTACGTGTACGCACCGCGTCCCTGGGTCATAGCCCGCAGAATGATTGTATAATCCTGCATTTCAGCCTGAGGCGCTTCCGCTTCCACAATCGTGTAGCCGGGGCGGTTTTCATCCGGGTTCATACCCATTACCCGTCCGCGCCGCTTGTTCAGATCTCCCATAACATCGCCCACCATAGAATCGGGAACGGAAATTTTCAGTTCTCCCACCGGCTCCAGCAATACAGGATTTGCCTGAGGCAGCCCGTTTTTATATGCAAGTTTCGCAGCAAGCTTAAAGGAAATTTCATTGGAGTCCACCGCATGGTAGGAGCCGTCAAACAAATCTGCTGCAAGACCAACTACCGGATATCCTGCCAGCACACCTTTCTGCATCGCTTCCAGCAGTCCCTTTTCTACTGCCGGATAGAAGCCCTTCGGTACAGTGCCGCCAACAACCGATTGGGTGAAGGTGAGTCCTTCCCCTGCGCCGGGTGAAAATGTGATTTTCACGTGTCCGTACTGCCCGGAGCCGCCGGACTGCTTTTTGTGCTTGCCTTCTACCTGAACGGATTTTTTAATCGTTTCCCGATAGGGAATTTTAGGATCTGTGTAAACCACCTTTGTACCGTATCGGTTTTTCAGACGCGCGCGCGCCACATCCAGATGAATATCCGATATGCCGGATAAGGTCAGCTGCTTGGTTTCCGCATTGTTCACATACCGCAAGGTGGGATCTTCCTCTAACAGACGTGCGATGCCGGTAGAAATTTTATCCTCATCGCCCTTGGCAGCTGCGGACAGGGCTTTTGTCATATACGGTTCGGGGAAAATGGTTCCCTGATACTGAACCGGCGTTTTGCAGTACAGGGTATCGTTGGTGGCTGTATCGGACAGCTTGGACAGCATGCCGATATCGCCGCAGCAAAGGACATCCGCTTCCGTTTGCTTTTTGCCCCGCAAAGTGTAAATATGGGCTGCTTTTTCTACTGCACCGGTGCGGGCATTGGTCAGAGAAGCATCCTTTTTCAGCGTTCCACTCATTACTTTGAATAAAGACATTTTACCGAACTGATCGGCAACCGTTTTAAATACAAAGATGGAGCAATCCCCGTCCGGATTGATTTCGTATGGCTTGATTTCCCCTGCTTCCACAATCCGTTCTGTTTTCTTGGCGGTGACTCGGGGGAAGGAATCCTTGATGGAGGTCATCAGCGCTCGCACACCCCACAGCTTGGTGACGGATCCGCTGTATACAGGCACGATACTGCCGGAAATGATTCCTTCATGCAGCGCTTCGGCTGCTTCCTCTTTTGTGATTTCCTCTTCTGCAAAGAATTTTTCCATGAGCACATCGCTGGTTTCAGCGATTGCTTCATTGAATTGCTGACTGTATTGATCCACAACGGCAGATAGCGCCTCATCCATAGGCATTTCCGTCCGTTTTCCCCGCTCGTCGTAGGTGTACGCCATACGCTCCACCAAATTGACAAATACCATTTCGCCGTCCCGTTTTGCAGGAATCAGCACCGGACAAACACGAATTCCAAAGGTATCCCGCAGTTGATTGAATACCCGGGCAAAATCCGCCTCCGGATCATCAAACTTGTTCAGGAAAAATACCCGGGGAAGCTTTTCCCGGCAGGCGTATTCCCATGCAAGCTCTGTGCCCACTTCCAGTCCGGATTTGCCGTCCACTAAAATAACGGCTGCGTCCGCGGCACGGATGCCTTCCAGTTCTTCACCGATGAAATCGGGATATCCGGGCGTGTCTAAAAGATTGATTTTTATATCATGATATATAAAATTGGCTGTAGAAAGAGAAACCGAATAATGACGGGCAGTTTCTTCAGGGTCGTAGTCTGTTACGGTATTTCCGTCTGTAACTTTTCCCATTCGATCGATGGCTCCTGCGCAGAAAAGCATGGCTTCTGCAAGAGAGGTTTTTCCGCTGCTGCCGTGTCCCAGCAGGCAGACGTTTCGGATGTTTTTCGTAGTGATCTCGGGCATAATGCACTGTGCTCCTTTTCTATAGTTTCATGCATATCAGCATAAACAAGGAGGATTTTACAAATCTTTGTATTTGCTGAATAAAAACCAATTGCGATTTGCTGCAATCCTTATACATATTATACAACAGATGAACCCGTTATGCAAGAAACGTTTTGTAGAATCATATAATACAATTTTGTTAAAAATGCACAAAAATATTATATTTTAAGTAATTTTGTAATGAAATATGCCAATATAAAGCATCCCGGGAAGGTGGTAATCCAGGCAAGGATCACCTGTAGAATCACTTTTTTGTCTGTGCTTTGTCCGGCTCCTCCGGCTGCGGAAGCCATAGCCGACATTTTTACATGGGTGGTGCTCACCGGGAGCCCGGCAAGGGTCATGGCAAAAAGAGATACAGCGGAACCAATGTCTGCACAGGTGGCGGAAAAAGCGTCCACGTCTGCCATGTCGTGCCCCATTTTTTGCACGATACGCCTGCCGCCGAACAGCGTACCGCAAAGCATCAGCAGAGCGCAGCAGAATACAGCGGTGCGGCTTCTGGTCAGCAGCCCCGCTGCTCCCATCAGTCCCAGAAATTTTTGTCCGTCCTGTGCACCGTGGAGAAATGCCGTTCCGGCACAGCCAAGTACAGTGGCTTTTTTCCAGGAATATTTTTCCCTGCGGGAGCGGAGCAGACGGGCAGTGAGTG
>BLMO01000119.1 GCA_011957885.1 Clostridiales bacterium | reverse complement strand
GTTTTTTCCCCGATTTTATAGGCAACGGTAGGCGCTACAGGTGATAAAATACAGTCGCATTTTTCAAATGCCGCATCAAAATCCGCACGCACCAAACTGCGTACCTGCAGCGCTTTTTTATAATACGCGTCATAATAACCGGAAGACAGTGCAAAGGTGCCCAGCATGATCCGCCGTTTCACCTCGGAACCAAATCCCTCGCTGCGGCTTTTCTGATACAATTCATCCATATCAGCAAAATCTGCCGCACGATATCCGTAACGCACGCCGTCAAATCGGGCAAGGTTGGATGAGGCTTCAGCGGAGGATATTACATAATATGCGGACAAAGCATGATCCAGCGAGGGCATTTTCACCTGCACCAGTTCTGCGCCCATAGCTGCCAGCGTGTCTGCCGCTGCAAGCACTGCTTCTTTTACATCCGGGGCGATTCCATCGCCGAAGAATTCCTCCGGCAAACCGATCCGCATACCTGCCACACCGGACTGCAAACCAGCAAGATAATCGTCAACGCCGATTTCCACAGATGTAGCGTCCCGCTTGTCATGTCCGGCAATCGCCGAAAGCACCAACGCATTATCCCGCACATCCCGGGTGAGGGGACCAATCTGATCCAGCGAAGATGCAAAGGCAACTAAGCCGTATCGGGAAACCCGTCCGTAAGTAGGTTTCATTCCAACTACGCCGCAAAACGCAGCAGGCTGCCGAATAGAACCGCCGGTATCGCTTCCAAGGGTATACGCAGCTTCACATGCAGCGACAGCGGCGGCAGAACCGCCGGAGGAGCCGCCGGGAACACGTGTTGTATCACAGGGGTTTTTTGTAACCCCCATAGCAGAATTTTCTGTGGTGGAGCCCATAGCAAACTCGTCCATATTCAGCTTACCAAGAAGCACATATCCCTCGTCCTGCAAACGCTCGATCACGTGGGCGTCGTAGGGTGGTACATAATCTGCCAGCATTTTCGATGCACAGGTGGTACGGATTCCTTTTGTACACATATTATCCTTAATTCCGGCAGGAATCCCGGTAAGGGCAGTTCCCTCTCCAGCACCAATCCGCTTGTCTGCCTCTACCGCCTGTTTCAAAGCATTTTCTGCATCCGTAGAAATATACGCATGAATCTCCGCTTCCCGCTGTGCGATAGCGTCAATATATGCCTGAGTCAGTTCCATTGCCGAATATTCTTTATTACGCAGAGACTGTGCATGGTCATACACACTTCTATTTATAAGTTCGTTCATTTTTATGATTGCACCTTTCTTTGGATTTGCGGCGGTTTCACCGCTGGTGAAATGCGGTCATACAACGACCGCAAGCTGCAAATCGGGTCTGAAAGAAGCAGACTCCCGACTTTGTACTTTTTCACCTTTCAGACTTATCCCTCCACAACACGGGGTACGGTAATATATCCGTCATCCTTGGTTTTTGCAGCAGCCAGTAATTCATCTCTGTCAAAGGGATGGTCTACTGCATCCGGCCGAAATACATTTTCCATAGGAACAATATGCTCCGCCGCCGCTGTGCCGGCAGTGTCAGCATCGGAAAGCTGATTTGCAAATGCGATAATATTTTTCATATCTGCCTGCAGTCCCTGCATTTCATCGCCGGTAAAAGCAAGGCGGGCAAGTCCTGCCACTGCGGGGACATCAATTTGCGGCGTTTTTTTCTTCTGTTCAGAAGCTGCACTTTCTTCCCTCTCCCAAAGCTTATCCAATCCCAAAACGGAAAGCTGCTCCGGATCTACAGGAGTCGGCGCGTCTGTCATAGGACAGGATGCGTCCTTAATTTTCGGGAATGCAATTACATCCCGCAGGGAATCTGCGCCAAGCAGCAGCATAACCAGACGGTCAAGCCCGAATGCAAATCCGCCGTGGGGAGGTGTTCCGTAGCGAAATGCATTGACCATAAAACCAAACCGCTTGTCAATCTGTTCCTTATCGAATCCAAGGGCTTCAAACATTTTTTCCTGAATATCCTGCCGGTGAATACGGATAGAACCGCTTCCCAGTTCGATTCCGTTGAGCACCACATCATATGCCTGCGCACGCACTTTTGCAGGATCACTGAAAAGATACTGAATATCTTCCGGATAAGGCATGGTAAAGGGATGGTGGGTGGAAACGTACCGTTTTTCCTCTTCGGAATATTCAAACTGGGGGAAATCTGTAACAAACAAGAAGGAGAATTTTTCTTTATCACGCAGCCCCAAAATTTCCGCCACGTCCAAACGCAGATTACCAAGAGTGCGGCGCACAGTAGCAAGGGTGTCCGCAGAGAAAAGCACAAAATCTCCAGGCACCGCTTCCATACGGTCCAGCAGCGCGCGCATTTCATCCTCGGTAAAATATTTCGTAAGGATCGAATAAATTTCTCCATCCGGACGAATGGCAATCCATGCCATTCCCTTCGCACCGTAGGAAAGCGCATTATCCGTCAGCGTTTCAATCTGGGTTCTTGTAAAGTTTGCACAGCCTTTTGCGTTTATTGCTCGGACTACACCGCCCCTGTCACAAACGGAACGGAATACGCTGAAGGAGCAGGATGCGGCAAGGTCAGTTACGTCTACAATCGGAAGATCAAACCGCAGATCCGGTTTGTCGCTGCCATAGCGATCCATCGCTTCATGCCATGTCAGGCGCGGGAAGGCCTCTGTAATCTCCTGCCCGGTATAGGTTTTAAAAATATGCTTAAACATTTTTTCAAGATGAACGAGGATATCCTCCTGATCCACAAAGGACATTTCCATATCCACCTGGGTAAATTCCGGCTGCCGGTCTGCACGCAAATCCTCATCCCGGAAGCAGCGTGCCACCTGATAATATTTATCTATGCCGCCTACCATAAGGAGCTGTTTATAAATCTGAGGGGACTGAGGCAATGCATAGAAGGATCCCTGATGCACCCGGCTGGGCACCAGATAATCCCGGGCACCTTCCGGAGTGGATTTACACAGCATAGGTGTTTCCACGCAGATAAAGCCTTCACTGTCCAGATAATCCTGACTTGCTTTCTGTACCAAATGCCGTGCACGCAGATTTTCCAGCATCGTATGGCTGCGTAAATCCAAATACCGGTACCGGAGGCGCAAATCTTCCCGCACGCTGATATTTTCATCCATGGAAAACGGAAGCTGCTCTGCCTGAGAAAGCAGCTCCAATGAATCAGCATATAATTCAACCGTTCCTGTTGCCAAGCGGGGGTTATAGGTATCCTCGCTGCGCCTTCTGATCACGCCGGACACTGCAATGACAGACTGACTGCGCAGTCCATCCGCCGTTTTAAATGCATCTGCATCCAAAGCCGATGCATCAAAAACAACCTGCAAAATTCCTTCTCTGTCCTTGAGATCTACAAAGACAACGCCGCCCATGTCCCGTTTGGTCTGCACCCATCCGCAGCATGTCTGACGGGTTCCCATCTGGGCTTCCCGTATCAGACCGCAATACATTGTTCTTTTCATCATTATGATTATGCCTTTCTATGACGTTAATACAAATTTGGTAAGACGATTTCTCCGTCAGCCTTACTGGGGAAGCCAATGACCAGATTAAAACCTCACCCCAGTAAAGGGAAGTAGCACGGCGTTGCCGTGACGGGGGAACACCCGCCCATTTTAAGCCTCCCTTGTGCAAAGGGAGGTGGCTCACCGCAGGTGAGTCGGAGGGATTGTTTGTATATTACTTGCCGATTTGCAGATTATTCAAAACGATAGCATTGCAATCCCTCAGTCTCCGCTGTGCGGAGGCAGCTCCCTTTGCACAAGGGAGCCTCATCACGCTTTACAACAGTTCCTTTTACTGACAGGAGTCTAACCCACACTCTAAGGCTCCCCTGTGAGCTTTTAGTTTGTCCTACTAGGGAGTTTGTAAAGCACAAAAAAGTCCTTCGCCCCTGCAAAACAGGGACGAAGGACTGCATTCCTCCGCGGTACCACCCAAATAGATCCGAAAATCCGCCTTAAAGATACGTGTATATCCTGCGGCTGTAACGTGCCGCCCACGTCCGCGCCTACTTGCATTGCTGCTTTCAGACGGAGGCTCCAAGCTGTTCTTCACCGCAGCATTCGCACCGCGTTTCCACCATCCGCGGTTCTCTATACCTGCAAACTCCGGTTACTCGTCTCTTCATAGCCTTTGATTATGCTTATAGTTTAGTATAACACCAAATTTTCCTAATGTCAATAGGAAATCTTTTCCGCAGTGCAGCCTTATTTATACAGACGCATTTTCCAAACGGTTTAATGCCTTCTTGTTACGTTTATATTCCCTGAAAAACCAATAATGATATGTCATGGCAATTATAATAAATATTATGCCGAGCCCAACAACGGGAATATGAAGTACGCCTCTGCTTGTATGAAAATGTATTGCATTGCAATAGGTATGGGCCACTTTTAAAAGGCAAAACAGGCACGGATAAAACTCCGGTATATAATGGGAAATCAAATTGCTTCCAACTGCAAGTACTTTGAACGCTATTCCCGCTATTACTGATATATATCCTGCCAGCGCTATGGAAAGCTTCTTATTCTTGGAGGATTTGATAACGGAAACATATTCCCTTAGTCCGCCGCACTGAATCACGGGGGATTTATAGCGTACAAAGGTGTAATACGCCAAAAGAAAAATAATTATGGAAACAAGAAAATTCCCTATGACCATTTCCGTCCAGCCTTGTCCGAACAGGGCAACAAGAAAATTTGATTCCTCTGACAAATCCGGTGTTCCTATATACGTACTGATAAGATCGCCGAGCATCAATACAAAATATAAGAACGTAACGCCAATACATTTCAGCCATCCGCTTTTTTGCGAAGATACTGTTTTCATGAGTCCTCCTTATTTCATAAAACGGGTGGTTCCGCATATAAAAAGCCCGGCTGTATTTGTATACACGCAAATACAGCCGGCGCTTTTTTCAGGTGTTCTCTGATTTTGCTGCAAAGCGCTTACCTTGTAAATGTGACGTCTGTGTCAGGGGTATATTCGTAGCAGGTGACCTGCACCTCCATCATCTGACCGCCGCGGTAAATGGTGAAGGTAAGCACATCGCCAACTTCGTGCTCCGTTATAATGTCCTCCACATCACTTGCAGAAGTAATTTCCGATCCGTCTACAGCAATCACACGGTCACCGACTTGCAAAACAGCATCGTTGTATCCCTCCACAACCTTCATTACATATACGCCGGTAGCCTGCGAACGGAAGTAACGATATGCCGTATAGGAATCTGTTGCGTCAAACAGGCTGACACCGACAAAGCTCTTTCCTGTTACATAGCCGTTGGTTTTCAATTCCTCGATTACATGAGATGCATCATTGATCGGAATAGCAAATCCCAGTCCTTCAATCTCCGTACCGGTGGATTTTGCATTGACAATCCCAACAAGCTCGCCTTTCATGTTGAACAGCCCGCCGCCGGAGTTGCCGGGATTGATTGCCGCATCAATTTGAATCAGCGTCATCACCGTATTATCCACGGTGATTTCTCTGTCCGTAGCAGATACGATACCGCTGGTTGCTGTTCCGCCAAGCTGTCCCAGAGGATTTCCCACAGCCATTACCTGTTCGCCGACCTTCAGCATTTCACTATCTCCAAAAACTGCATAGGTCAGATCCTCCGCTTCAATTTTCAAAAGCGCCACATCGGAATCCTCGTCTCTGCCGATCACCTTTGCTTCATATTCCGTGCCGTTTGTCAGCCGCACTTTAACAGTATCCGCAACTTTATTATCAGACGTAATGACATGATTGTTGGTTACAATGTATCCATCCTCACTGATAATCACACCGCTGCCTGCCCCGCTGTTTACATACTGAAAGTTCCCATAAGATGTGAGAAAATCCGTTGTAATTTCCACCACGCTGTTTTGTACAATATCGTATACCTGATCCTGGGTCAGCGCGCCTTTGATCTCATTCCCGTCGGCATCAGCTATAACTGCAGTTTTATGAATCACCAGCGGGTCGTTTCCGGAACTGCCCGCTCCTTCGGCAAGGGAAATTCCAAAATATGCGCCGCCAAGTCCGGTTCCAAAGGAAAGCAACAGACCTGCCGCTACAATTAAAGCAATACCGCCGCCGGATTTCTTTTTTCGCTGCTTCTCTTTTCTGCGTTTCGAATCGTTTCCGCCCAATTCCGGTGCCGCATACGGCGGGTGATACCGATATTCTCCGGACTCGCTTTTCTGTATAAACGCCGGATTAAACGTGCCATTATTCTGGTCCTGTAAACCGTTCAGCGACGTATACCGGGTATATTCCGGATGGCGTGCAGGATCGCTGTCTGCTATATTGGAGTTCCGCGCTCCCTCACTTTGCACATTCTGCATTGGCTTTGGATCCGGGTTTGGCCAATGATTCCAAGCGGAAGGCTCCGAACGCACACTTTCCGGCGGGCGATTTTCCCCGCCTTCGTTCTGATGCAAAGGATCAGAATGTGCAGAATCCGGCTGGGGATCTGACATAGGATTCATGTTATTATTGTTGTATTCATCCATCTTTATTACCATACCTTTCCGGCAAATACCATCTGTATTTTTCTTGATGCTGATATTATATTTCCCAAATGTGATGGTTTTTTGAAGGCAACAGGAAAAATACTTGAAAACAACCGGAAAATCAGGCAAATGAACAACTTAAGACGCCTTTTTCTCCGCAGTTATGATAAAGCCATCTACATTGTTTCCGGAAACCGTATACGTACAGTCGGCAGGAACTGTGCATTTGGTTTCACCCGGCTGCGCCTGCACATAATAAATCAGGATTCCTTTTTCATAGGATTCGCCTACATCCAACGGAGCAGAAGTACCTGTTTCCGTATTATAGAGAAGGCGCGTTCCATCACAAGTATAAGATTTCAAGAAGTCAATATACTCTTCCAAACAAAGATCCCGTTCCTCCATAATCAGAGAATGTGGCGTGCCTACATATCGGTAATGCCAGGATTCATAGTTTATGCCGGTAATATACACTTTTTCCGATGGATATCGGAGAATAAATCCATAGTCCTCGCAATTCTCCCGATACCATGCACATTTATCATAGCTTTCCACATAGTATATGCCTTCGCCTTTGACATACACATTCAAATCCATTGCAAGACCAGTATGATGTTCGCTGTATCCGGGATTTGCAACATATGCTTTGGCATACTCCTCACCGTTTGTAGAAACATAGCTGGCATACAAATCCACCTGTTCCTGATAGCTGCGGTATCCGCTGTTCACCTGCATGCCGGAAAACCCTGTAGCAGCATAATATGCATCCGTCAGAATATTGAATTTTTCGATGGTGCTTCTGCGCAGCTTGGAGGTATTATCCCGGACATAGTATTTATCGTTTTTAAATGTAGAAACAGACGTAATTTCTGCTTCTGCATCTGCCGGAAATGTATATGGATACGCATAATTTACCAATATCAGATCCCCTGTATGCACCTGATCCTCCGTCAGCGTCAGTGTTTGTTCCCTGTTGTTCCCGCCGATTGGAGATGCTTCACTGTCATTTGTGCTCACCGCAGACTGGAGAAAATCCTCTTCCGACACTGGGCGGCTGCGCCCGCTGGCAAGCATATATATGCAAACGCCGAAAACAACCGCAAAAACAAGCAAAATCAGTACAACACCGGGATTGGGAGGTCTGTGCCGTCTGTGCCGGAACCGACTCACCGGCTTTCTCTGCCGTTCGTGCCCCGCTTCCTCCGGCGTGTAGGTTCGTTTGATTTCCTGCTCCGGATAAAAGCCGCCCCCGCTTCGGTTATCATTCCAGTTATTTCCTTGATTATTCATCCTCTATACCTGCCCTATAATCACTGTGTCCCTCTGCTTTAGGCAGAGGGACACTGGTTTAATGGTTTATTCTTCTGTATCAAGCGCGTCTTTTCTGGACAGATTCAGTCTGCCCCGTTCATCCACACCAAGGAATTTAACACGCATTGTATCGCCTACATTACAGACGTCTTCCACTTTCTCTGTGCGCTTGTTATCAAGCTTGGAGATGTGTACAAGTCCCTCTTTTCCAGGTGCAAATTCTACGAATGCACCGATCGGAATAATTCTTGTAACAACACCCTCGTAAATCGCACCTGCTTCCGGCTCAAACACAATACCGTCAATGGTCTTTTTCGCAGCGTCAATGCTGGACTGATCAATAGCAGAAATAAAGATGCTGCCATCGTCCTCAATGTCGATCTTTGCGCCTGTATCCGCTACGATCTTCTGAATTACCTTGCCGCCGGTTCCGATTACTTCACGGATCTTATCTACAGAAATCTTCATAGAAAGCATCTTCGGTGCAAACTCAGAAACCTGCTTTCTGGGTTCAGGAATCGCCTTCAAAAGAATTTCATCAATAATATAATCGCGTCCCTTATGGGTAACTTCAAAAGCTTCCCGAATGATTTCAGGTGTCAAACCATCTACCTTAATATCCATCTGAATAGAAGTGATACCCTTGTGCGTACCGGCAACCTTAAAGTCCATATCGCCGTAGAAGTCTTCCAGACCCTGAATATCAATCATGGTCATAAAGTCATCGCTGTCTTCTGCTGTAATCAAACCGCAGGAAATACCTGCAACCGGTGCAGTAATCGGTACGCCGGCATCCATAAGTGCCAGTGTGGAACCGCATACAGATCCCTGGGAAGTAGAGCCGTTGGAAGACACAACCTCAGAAACCAGACGGATCGCATAGGGGAATTCTTCAACGGAAGGAAGCACCGGCACCAGAGAACGCTCTGCCAATGCACCGTGACCGATTTCCCGACGTCCGGGGCTTCTGGAGGACTTCGCTTCTCCCACGGAATAACCCGGGAAGTTGTAGTGATGCATATACCGCTTGGAATCCTCCGACCAAATGCCGTCCAGCACCTGCGCATCGCTGATGGGTCCAAGGGTGGCAATGGTCATAACCTGGGTCTGTCCTCTTGTGAACAGACCGGAGCCGTGCACCCGCTTGAATAACCCTACCTCTGCATTCAAAGGACGGATTTCATCCATACGTCTGCCGTCCACACGCTTTTTATCTACCAGCAGCCAGCGACGGACAATCTTTTTCTGGATTTTATAAATCAGTTCCGGATAGATCACCGGCAGATCCGGATATTTTTCCAGAAATGCTTCCATGATTTTATCCTGCACAGGTTCCATACGCTCATCGCGAACGTTTTTATCATCTGTATCCAGCGCCTGCATTACGTCCTCTTCCACATAAGCGAAGATTTCGTCAAACATATCGTGATCCAGCTCGCCGGACGGATAGGAGAATTTCTCCTTGCCAACTTCGGAAACAATGTTGCGAATAAATACAAGCAGCTGCTTGATTACCGCATGACCCAGCATAATCGCATTGAACATATCGTCATCGGATACTTCCTTTGCGCCTGCCTCAATCATAACAACTTTTTCCTGAGATGCAGACACGGTCAGATCCAGAATGCTGGTTTCGTTTTGCTTCTGGGTCGGATTGATCATCAGCTTGCCATCGGGCGTCATACCTACAAACACTGCACCGATCGGACCGTTCCAAGGAATATCGGAAATAGAAAGGGCAATGGACGCGCCGATCATAGCGGCAATTTCCGGCGCAGCATCGTGGTCTACAGCAAGAACGGTAAGGTTCACGTTTACATCATTGCGCAAATCCTTCGGAAACAGGGGACGGATAGAACGGTCAATCACACGGGAGGTAAGAATTGCTTTTTCACCGGGTCTGCCTTCCCGCTTCAAAAATCCGCCGGGGATTTTACCCACGGAATACATTCTTTCTTCAAAGTCAACAGACAGGGGCAGGAAATCAATTCCCTCCCGGGGACGCGCAGACGCAGTTGCACATGCAAGCACTGCAGTTTCGCCGTAACGAACGATGCAGGAGCCGTTTGCAAGTCCTGCCACTTTGCCGGTTTCTACTACAAGCGGTCTGCCGGCCAGTTCAAATTCAAACGTTTTGTACTTCTCAAACATATTTTATCCTCCATGCTTTTCTTTACACTTGCTTCTCCGGAGGGTTTAGCACTTAAATACAGGTCGCGGAAACGCGGCGCATATTTAACTGCTAATCCGATCGAAGAAACACTATAAAAATTGTAATATGCCCCACAAATGCTTTGCATCTGCGGGGCTTTTGTGAAGGCTGCGGCAACCCGCCGCAGCCTGGACACATCATACCGAAAGCCGCAGTCTGAAATCTTACTTTCTCAGACCGAGCTTTTCAACAATCGCACGGTAGCGGTTGATATCTTTCTTTTGCAAATATCCCAACAGGTTGCGGCGATGACCAACCATCTTCAGCATACCTCTGCGAGAGTGGAAATCCTTCTTGTTTACCTTCAAATGCTCGGTAAGGGTTTTGATTCTGTGGGTCAGAATTGCAATCTGCACTTCAGGGGATCCGGTGTCGCCCTCATGCATCTTGTACTCTTCGATAATTTTGTTCTTTTCTTCTTTAGTGATCATTTTTCTTCACCTCATATAATATTTGCAGTCGCATTCCTCAGGCGGCGGCAGGTGAAAGATCCTCTCTAAGGATGTGCATCCGCTGTCCGGGAAACCGACATTGCTAAAATGCAGTATACCACATTTTCCATGCTTTGTAAAGTTATTTTAGAATTTTTTTCCGTTTTCATCCAGTTTTGCTTTTTTCCCCGCCGCAAGGTTCCGTACCAGCGCAATACCGCCGGCAACAACAAGCATACCGCCGAACAATTTGCGCACAAGAACTGGATTGACTGCGTTGGCGGCGGCCGCGCCGAAATATGCCGCTGCCATGCCAAAAGCGGAGCAGTATATAAGAATTCCCAACGGGATCTTCCGTTTTGTCATATGAACAAACAATGCGGCAGCAGAAGCAAAAATAAAGAAAAACAAGTTGAGTCCCTGAGCGCTGATTTGATCCACACTCCGAATGAGCGTTAGGTAAATCACCAGCAGTCCGCCTCCGCCGATCCCCATGCCGGACAGTGCACCGAGCAATACTGCCGCAACAAAATCAATGATTACCATGCATATCCCCCACACAAGACAAACGCTTTTCCTTTATCTTGCGTCAAAGGAAGGATCAATATGCGCCGACTCCGCGAGAAAATTGACTGTTGTACAAATGATGATAGAATCCTCTCTTTTCGAGAAGCGCCTCATGGGTGCCCTGTTCGATGATTTTGCCGTCCCGCATAACCAAAATTACATCCGCATCCCGAATGGTCGAAAGCCGGTGCGCTACAATAAAGGAGGTACGCCCCTGCATCATTTTCGCAAATGCATCCTGAATTTTCATTTCTGTACGGGTATCAATAGAGCTAGTCGCTTCATCCAGAATCAGCATTGGGGGCAGACTTAGCATAATGCGGGAAATACACAGCAGCTGCCGCTGTCCCTGGGACAGACTGCTGCCCTCTCCGATTACCGTGTCATACCCCTGTGGCAAACGCTTGATAAAGCTGTGCGCGTGGCTCGCCTTTGCAGCGGCAACAATATCCGCATCATCTGCGTCCGGACGACCAAATGCAATATTTTCCCGCACAGTGCCGCTGCAAAGCCACGTATCCTGCAGCACCATACCGTAATTTTCCCGCAGGCTGTGCCGCCGGATCTGCCGGATATCCGTTCCATCCACGCATATACGCCCCGCGTCCGTATCATAGAAGCGCATGAGCAAATTGATCAGTGTTGTTTTTCCGCATCCGGTAGGACCTACGATTGCGATTCTCTGCCCGGCGGACACCTGCAAATTGAAATCCTCAATCAGCGTTTTGTTTTTATCATAAGAAAAATCCACATGCTCCAGCGCTACGTCCCCGTGAACGTCTGAAAGGCAAGCCTGTGCTTCCTCCGGCTGCTCCGGTTCGTCCAATAGTTCAAACACTCTGCCTGCACAGGCAAGGGCGTTCTGCAGTTCCGTGACCACACCGGAAATTTCGTTAAAGGGTTTTGCATACTGCACAGCATAGGAAAGCAGGCATGACAGCGCACCAATGCTCATTCCACCGGAAATCGCGGATAACGCACCCAGAAAAACCACCACAGCATACACAATATTGCTGATCAATCTGGTTGTAGGATTCACCAAGGCAGAGAAAAACAGTGCCCGGACAGAACACACCTGCAGCTGCCCATTGATTTCGTCAAAGCGCTTTTGGTTTTCCCCTTCCCGGTTATATGCTTTCACGATTTTCTGATGCTCGATCATCTCGCCCACAAATCCCGTCTGTTCCCCGCGCACCTCTGACTGGATCCGGAACATGCTGTAGGTTCTTGTAGCAATAAATCGTGCGACAAACAGGGACAGAGGTGTGAGTAAAATCACAGCGGCCGCTACCTGCCAGTGAATACTGATCATAAAGCAAACTGTTCCCAGAATAGTAATCACCCCTGTAAATAGCTGGGTGAATCCCATAAGCAAACCGTCGCAGAACTGATCCACATCGGTGATTACACGGCTCACCGTATCTCCCTCCGGATGCGCGTCCAAATAGGAAAAAGGAAGCCTTTGTATTTTCGCAATCGCCGAATTGCGGATATCCTGAGCTACACTGTAGGTAATCCGGTTGTTTACAATATTCATCAGCCACTGCACCAATGCAGTAACTGCCACAATACCGCCTGCATAAAGCAGGATAGAAAACAAAGCGTCAAAATCTACTGCGCCGGCACCTGCAACAGCGTCAATTGCGTCCCCGAACAACACAGGCAAATACAACGTCAGCGCCACACTAACTGCGGCAAGAAGAATCGTACATAGAAACAACCATTTATAGTTGCCAATATATTGAATCACCCGGGAAAGCGTTCCATTATTCTTTGTGGGTTTCATGCCGTCACCTCCCCGCTTCCAAACTGGGACTGATAAATTTCCCGATAAATCTGGCAGCCCGCAAGCAGTTCCTGATGGGTTCCTTTTCCTGCAATGGAGCCATCCTCTAAAACGAGAATCTGATCTGCATGCATCACGGAAGATGCACGCTGGGAAACCACAAACACAAGCGGCTTTGGCGACAGTGTGCGGATTGCACCCCGCAGCGCCGCTTCCGTAGCATGATCCAATGCAGAAGCACTATCATCCAGAATCAGAATCCGTGGAGCGCGCACCAGCGCACGGGCAATTGTCAGCCGCTGCCGCTGCCCGCCGGAGAAATTGCGTCCTCCCTGCTCCACGACAGCATCCAAACCGCCTTTATCCCGCACTACCTGAGCAGCCTGCGCAGTTTCTAAAGCTTTCCATATTGCTGCATCATCCGCATTGGGATTTCCCCACAGCATATTATCCCGAATAGTACCGGAAAACAAAACTGCTTTTTGAGGCACAACACCAATACGTTGGCGCAGCTGCGCCGGATCCCATTGATCCGTGCCTATACCATCCACCAGCACCTGCCCTTCCCGGGGCAGATAAAAGCCGGGAATCAGGTTCATAAGGCTTGTTTTTCCGCTGCCTGTTCCGCCGATCACGCCAATCATTTCTCCATCCTGTGCAGTAAAGGAAATGTCCGCAAGACTGTCCTCGCCCGCACCTGCATAGCGGAGAGATACATTCGTGAAACATACCCCGGGTTTACCCAATGCGGCGCAAATTTCGCCAGAGCCTGCCGGGGCTTCCGGTTCCACTGCAAGGGTTTCTTCTATTCGCGCAGCGCTTGCGAAAGACTTGGTGATCATCACAATCATGTTTGCCATTTTCACAAGCTCCACAAGAATCTGGGACATATAGTTATACAATGCAATCACCGCACCGGTAGTAATGATACCCGCATCGACCTGCCCTGCGCCGACCCAAAGAAGGGCAATAATTCCCAAATTGATAACCACATAGGTCAGAGGATTCATCAAGGCAGAAATTTTGCCAACTGCTTTCTGCATAAACAAAAGCGCTTTGTTCTTTTCAACAAAAGCCTTTTCTTCCCGATCTTCTGCACAAAAAGCGCGGATGACCCGGGCGCCGCTGAGATTTTCTCTTGTTGCACCAAGCACGCCTTCCAATCTGCGCTGCACTTTATCATACAAGGGTATACTTACAAGAATAATAGCAAACACAACGATTGACAATGCCGGTATCACAATAACAAACGTCACGGCTGAATGGGGATCCACAACAAACGCCATAACAGCCGCGCCAAACACAATAAACGGGGAACGCAAAAATAGGCGCAGCATCATATTGACCCCGTTCTGCACTGTATTGATATCGCTGGTCATCCGGGTGATCAACGCAGAGGTTCCCAGGGTATCCAATTGTGAATAGGAAAACTGCTGTACCCGCGCAAAAAGTGCATGACGCAGTTTCGTCGCAAAGCCGACAGCCGCCACAGCAGAAAAATACTGAGCTGTTACAGAAAAAATAAGTCCTGCCACAGCCAGTCCAACCAGCAAAAGACAGCGCAGGAGCACTGCGTTCCAGTCTCCCTGACGGATTCCGCCGTCAATAATCCCTGCAACCACAATGGGCACCGCCAGTTCAAACACAGCTTCCACCAGCTTGAAAAGCGGGCCAAGCACCGTTTCTTTTTCATATCCTTTTAAGTATTTCAGTAGTTTCTTCATAATCCGCCCTGTTATATATGCAAATTCCCTTTTATTATAATCATTCCCATTTTATAAGTCAATGACCCCTGCCCCTTAAATTTACTGTGTTATACATGCTAAATAAATTCATTCTGTTGTATATGATTATAAAGTGTGCTATTATAAGGGTAGTCCGGCAAAGAGATACGAACAAAGTATGGAAGTGAACGGAGATCATACAATGAAACAGACAGAAACCTTCATAAAAGAAAAAAGCCATACAGAGTATGAGCTGGGAAATATCCAATATTCACTGATCCGCGCAAAACGCAAATCCATTGGCATCCGGATCAGCGACACAGGGGAAATCATTGTACGCGCACCCCAGCGCACACCGCTGGCAGAAATCGAAGCCGTACTGCAAGAACACACAAGCTGGATTGAAAAAGGCTTAAAAAAGGCACAGAATCGGCAGGTTTGGTATGACCGTTTAGATAAAGAGCAAATGGAACAGCTTCGCCAACTTGCAAAGGTACGTCTTACCAGAAAAACAGCATATTTTGCTGCAATAATGGGACTGACTTATGAAAAAGTCACCATTACCAGTGCCAAAAAGCGTCTTGGCTCCTGCAGTATCAAGGGCAATATTTGCTATTCCCTATATCTGCTTTTATATCCGGATACAGCTATTGATTACGTAGTGGTACATGAGCTTGCACATTTAGTAGAACCCAATCACTCCAAACGGTTTTATGACGTAATCGAACAATTTCTTCCTGACTGGGAAGAACGGCGAAAGCTGCTGCAGCCGGAGCATATGCACAATCCGCTGGCGCATGGCTGAGAAAGATGTGATACAAAAAAGCCTCCCCCAACAAAGAGAGAGGACGCAGTACAGCACTCCAAATTCACGCAAGCCTCCCTTGTGTAAAGGGAGGCTTGCTGTAAAAAACCGCAATTATCGGTTACTCTTCCTCGTCTTCATCTCTGACCACACGCTTTTGCGCAAGCTGGGCACGGATCATCATATCCTTCACCTTCATCAGTCTGGTCTGAGCGCCTCTTTCGTTCTCGTCCAGCTTCATGGAAATCGTTTTAACACCCGCTTCATATTGGGGAATCATGATATACTCCAACGCGTTCACTCTGCGGCGCGTTTTTTCAATTTCATCACACAGTAGTGTTGCCGTTTTTTCAAGCTGTGCCAAGCGTACCAATTGTGCAGACGCAGCACAAATCTGCTCCACTGCTCCGTCCAATTCTCCTGATGTGAATGCATAGCCATAGCCCGCCCCGCCAGTATTGGAAGCACGCGCAGCCTCATACTGAAACACGGGTACGTTCACGCTCATTATGTTTTTCTGACCCACCGTCAGTTCGCCCTGCACACCCGGCAGCATCAGTGCTTCCGTCATCATCCGGGGATCCATCAGCGCCGCTGCAGATTCAAAGCTGGTATACACACTGCCAAGCTGCACACACAGTTCTTCCCGCAGTGTCTTCGCTTCCCGCACCACATCCAGAAACTGCCGCATCAGTTCATCCCGCTTATCTTTCAGAAGCTTGTGCCCGCGGCGTGCCGTGGCAAGTCTGCCCTTCAGCTTCTTCAGCTCCATTCTGGTGGGATTGACTTTGATCTCCGCCATAGTTTGCATCTGCCTTTCTGCTGCCGTTTATTCCTCTACCGGCCAGTATTTATCCAAAAGCTGAGGTTTGATCCGCTTCATTTCACTCCTTGGCAAAATGCGCAGCAGCGACCAACCCAAATCCAGTGTTTCCTCAATGGTACGGTTTTCGTAAAAGCCCTGATTGATATACTGCTCCTCAAACGCATCGGAGAATTTTGCATACAGGCGTTCTATCGGCGTCAGCGCTGCTTCGCCCAACACTACCATCAGTTCTTTCGCATCCTTACCCCGTGCATAACTGAAAAACAACTGGTTCATAGTATCTGCATGATCTTCACGGGTCTTTCCCTGCCCGATACCCTTATCCTTCAAACGGGACAGTGACGGAAGCACATCCACCGGCGGCAAATATCCCTTCCGGTATATATCTCTGGACAAAATAATCTGTCCTTCTGTAATATATCCGGTAAGGTCGGGAATCGGATGGGTTTTGTCATCCTCAGGCATAGTCAAAATAGGGATCATGGTTATGGAGCCTTCACTGCCCATTTTCCGTCCCGCCCGCTCATACATTGTAGCAAGGTCTGTATACAAATATCCGGGATATCCGCGCCGTCCCGGCACTTCCTTACGGGCTGCAGAAACTTCACGCAGCGCTTCTGCGTAGTTTGTTATGTCAGTGATGATAACCAGAACATGCATATCGCAGGTATATGCAAGATATTCCGCTGCGGTCAGCGCCATACGGGGGGCAGTAATCCGCTCAATTGCAGGGTCAGACGCAAGGTTCATAAACATAACGGTACGATCCAACGCGCCTGTCTTCTTAAAGTCGGAAATAAAGAAGTCCGCTTCTTCAAATGTAATACCTACCGCTGCAAAAACCACCGCAAATTTGGTATCATCTGTGACGCCGCCGGTGCGCACTTTCGCCTGACGGGCAATCTGCGCCGCCAGATTGGCGTGGGGCAGTCCGGAGCCGGAAAAAATCGGCAGTTTCTGCCCGCGCACCAACGTATTCAATCCGTCAATTGTAGAAATTCCCGTCTGAATAAATTCCGATGGATATCGTCTTGCAGCCGGATTGATTGGGGAACCGTTTACATCCGGCGTTGCTTCGGGCAGAATTTTGGGGCCGCCGTCAATCGGCTCGCCCATACCGGAAAACACCCGCCCCAACATATCCCGGGAAACAGGGAGCTGCACACCATGTCCGGAAAACCGGACTTTGGAATTTGCAAGGTTAATGCCTGCGGCATTTTCAAAAAGCTGCACCAAAACATTGGAGCCGTCTATTTCCAGAACTCTGCAGCGGCGCACCTCGCCGCCGGGCAGTTCGATCTCACCTAACTCATCATATTTTACGCCATCTACTTTTTTCACCAGCATCAGCGGGCCGGCAACTTCTTCAATGGTTTTATATTCGCGAATCATTCTTCGTCGCCCCCTTCCGCACTTTGTACAAGTGCATCTATCTGACGTTCGATCTCCAATCGGATCTGTGCATACTGCTGCTCATACTGATCCGATGCAGCCGCTTTGGCACGCCCGATCCGTTCCCGCACAGGCAATTCGGAAATTTTTTGTATATCCGCACCGCGTTCGATTGCCGAGGCGGCTTTTTCTTTAAAATACAGTATCAAAGACGCCAGCGCATACTGCTGCTGCATAGGTGTATACGCGTCCGTTTCGGAGAAGGCGTTCTGCTGCAAATAATCCTCGCGGATGCTTTGCGCCGTCTCCAATGTAAGCCGGTCTGCCGGGGACAAAGCATCCATGCCGACCAGCTTTACAATCTCATCCAATTCTGCTTCTGCCTGCAAAAGTCGGGCAATTTCTCCCGCCTGCTCCGTCCAGTTATGATGAATGTTTTCTGAAAACCAACTTTCCAAACGGTCTTTATATAGGGAATAGGAATTGAGCCAGTTAATTGCCGGGAAATGGCGGCGATATGCAAGACTTGCGTCCAAACCCCAGAAAACCTTTACAATACGCAGCGTTGCCTGAGAAACCGGTTCGGATATATCCCCGCCTTGAGGCGATACAGCACCGATTGCAGACAAAGAACCTCTGCGTCCGTCGCTTCCGGTGCAGACTACATCTCCTGCCCGTTCATAGAACTGTGCAAGACGGGATGTAAGATATGCAGGATATCCTTCATCACCGGGCATTTCCTCCAACCGTCCGGACATTTCGCGAAGCGCTTCCGCCCAACGGGAAGTGGAATCCGCAATAACTGCTACAGAATAGCCCATATCCCGGTAGTATTCTGCAATGGTGATGCCTGTGTAAATAGATGCCTCTCGCGCCGCCACCGGCATATCGGAGGTGTTCGCGATGAGAACCGTCCGCTTCATAAGGGATTCGCCACTTCTTGGGTCGATAATTTCCGGAAATTCGCCAAGCACGTCTGTCATTTCGTTGCCGCGCTCACCACATCCGATATATACTACCAGATCCACATTACTCCATTTGGCGAGCTGATGCTGCACCACCGTTTTCCCGCTTCCGAAAGGTCCCGGAACACATGCGGTTCCGCCTTTTGCGATAGGAAACAATGTGTCAATGATTCGCTGACCTGTCACCATGGGTTCTCTGGGCGGCAGTTTTTCCTGATACGGGCGGGCACGGCGCACAGGCCATTTCTGCATAAGCGTAAGGATGTGTTCACCCTTTTCCGTATCCAATACGCCGATCTGATCCGTTACAGTATATTCTCCGGAGAAAAGTTCCCGCACCGTTCCACGAACGCCAACCGGCACCATAATTTTATGGCGGATCACCTCTGTTTCATCCACATACCCGAGGATGTCCCCCTCAGCTACCTGTGTGCCTGCTTTCACCGAAGCATGGAATTTCCATTTTTTCTCCCGATCCAATGAAGGCACATATACGCCGCGGGTGATATTGGAGCCATACTGCTCACACATCTTTTCCAAAGGACGCTGGATTCCGTCATAAATATTGGTAACAATTCCCGGTCCAAGCTCAACGGACAAAGGCGCGCCGGTAGACACAACCCGTTCCCCTCTACCAAGACCCGCTGTTTCTTCATATACCTGAATAGAAGCTCTGTCCCCATGCATTTCAATGATTTCGCCAATCAGCTGATGCTCGCCAACATGAACCACATCAAACATATTAGCTTCCCGCATTCCCTCTGCAATCACAAGAGGACCTGAAATTTTTACAATTTTCCCTTCTGTCATACCTGCGACCATGCCTTTCTATGCACTCACGTCTATTTCTGCATGTGTCAAAATTCGTTTGCACATGCGCAGTTCCTAATCTTTAAATATAATATCCGCGCCTACTGCGCGCTCTACCGCACGTTTCAGCTGTGCCGTACCGTAGCCGCTGTCCAAATCCGGCAGCGTGACAATAGCTGGAAGCGCACTGCCGGACATGCGTGAAATTTCTTCCTCTATTTCCCCCGCAAGGGCAGCCGTTATATAAAGAATTGCGCAATCGTCACTTTTCCCTTTTTTCAGCGCCGCCAAGGCTTCGCGGGCATCCGATGCATCATAAACCGTAAACCCTGCCGCCATAAAAGACAATACCTGATTTCTTGGTCCTACAACTCCGATTTTATACATCCACTTCACGCAGCCTTTCTCTGATTGTATCAGCATCTGTGCCTGCACTGAAGCGGGAAGCGATGATTCTTCCATTTGTTATTTCCGCTTCACGGATTAACAGATACCGCACAGCAATCTCCGGACCAAACGGCTTAAACCGATAAGGCTGACACGCTGCAAGCACCGCTTCATCAAATATTTTTTGAGCTCTGCCGATATCCGCCGCAGCGACAGCATGCCGCACAGCGTCACGCACATAACAATCGCCCAGGCACCCGCTGATCTGCCCGATATCCGCACATCCGGATTCATCATTTACAAATACAGAAAGCTCGACCTGTCCTCCGGGAACAAAAGCGCGATTCATAAGAGTACGCGCCGCATCAGCGGCAACACCGCCGGAGCGAATCCTCATGCACGCAAGAACATTTGCAAAATCTGCCCGCATACATACGATTTTCTGAATCAGCGGCACATTTTCTGCATTTGCCGCAGCAGACATATCCACAAAGCATGCCCGATCCAGCAATAAATCTATACAGCGCGCTTCTCCCGTCTTGGCATATTCCTGCCGCGCTATCTGCGCTGCTTCCGCCATGGCAGGAGGAAGTCCGTGGGCGGTATCCTTTTGCAGATTTTCCTCCATCTGCGCAGCAGATACCGTACCGCAAGTGTAAAAATCCTGAAAAGCACGAATATCCTGAACGGCACATTTGATTGCCAATTTTATATTCGTGCAGTCGTATTTATACAATAGCGGATCATACACAGACGCGTCTGGAACAGCGCTGCGCACTTTTTCTACCGCATCACTGAACGCCGCGTCAAAAACTGTTTTTCCATCTGACGGCATCGGAATCCGAAACACTTCTGCAGCAGTCTGATACAACTGCTCGGCAGAAGACGCCTCCAACATACGCATTGTGCGGCTGGAAGCAGATCCTATTCCTTCGCCCGCCCGCAGAAAGGAGGAGGAAAACAGATATTCATTCTCAGGGATCATAGCTGTACATTCCTTTCTTTGGTGCTTTTATAAGCCGCTCATTCGCCAACCGATTCCGGCGGGAACAAAATATTCGCAATCCTTGCCTCCATTTGCTCTCGCAGTCCGTTTATAACTGCTTCCACAGAGCAATTGGACGCAATGTCCCCATAACGCAGAATCAATCCGCCACGGATAGGCGCACTTTCTTCTGCAAGTGTAAAATTTGTTTTCCCATATTCTGCAGAACCCCGCTTCATAAAGGTTTTCGCCGCTTTGATCACAAGCGATCCCAATTCACGGTCTTTTTCGCTGAGTTCCAGCAAAAATTCTCCGTCGCAGGCTTCCTCTTCACCGTACAATTCCTGCAAATGCTGCACGGTCTGCAGCCGCTCCACAGCGGCATCTGCCAAAAGATGTGCTAAAAACACACAGTAATCTTCCTGGGACAGATCATATAAGTAATTTTCCGCCTCTGAAAAAGCTTTGGAAAGCATACCTACCTTTGCGGCAAGTAAAATTTCCCGTTTTTTCATATCAGCAGTAGAATTGGCACGCTGTGCTGCTGCTGTTTCTTCACGGGCAGCCCTCGCCTCGGCAGCTTCAATCACAGACTGCACACGGGCGTCGGATTCTTTTTCAATGGTCTCACATTCCTGCCGCGCCGCGTCCAGAACCTTTTCCGCTTCTTCCCGGGCATCGGTAAGAATTTTATCTAAAATCTTATCTAAATTCTGCATTTTAAAATTATGCCTTTCCCAACATTTGCACCGATCGGTACAAAAGCATTTTTGTTGCTAAACGCCTTACGGATTGAAGAACAGAATGGGAAGCATAGATACAAGGAGGGCGAAGATCGCGTAGGTTTCTACCAATGCGGCAGAAGTGATCGCCTTAACAATCTGACCATCCCTGCGGGATACAAGACCAACGCCTGCGGCGGCTACTCTGCCCTGTGCAATTCCAGAAAAATATCCTACAATTGCAATAGGAAGTGCCGCTGCCAAAAGATACATGCCCTGTGCAAACTCCAGATCTACATCTCCGCCGAACAAACCGATTTTCATAAGAATCAGGAATGCAGTTACCAGTCCATAAATACCCTGTGTGCCGGGAAGCGCCTGCAAAAGCAGTGCCTGTCCGAATTTGGACGGATCGTCCGCCAGCATGCCGGAAGCCGCCTCACCTACAATACCAACGCCTTTTGCACTGCCGATACATGCAAACGTTGCTGCAAGAGCAGCGCCCAACAGTGCAAGGTTCTGACCTGTAAAAATAGCTGTTAAAAATTCCGTGAACGTCATGGTTCTTCTCCTTTTAATTGTATTGCGCGACACTTTCCGCCGCAATAATAATTCATAAATTATTTAAATTGAACGTATTTGCTTTTTGGCTCCAAAGGAGCAAATTCCCGTCCGCCGGACTCATAAAATTTGCCAAAAAATTCAATATACTGAAGCCGGCTGGTATGCACATATGTGCCCAAGATATTGACAAGGAAATTGATCACATGCCCCAGCAGGAACACAACCACAAACAGAATGATTCCGCCAACGGTAAAGCCGCCCATCGTACTCAGCAGATTCATTACGCTGGCAATTACGGCGGATGCAAGGCTGAGAGCGAGAATTCTGGAATAGGACAACAAGTCCGACACATATCCCACAATATCGTACAGGCTCATGATTCCCTTCAAAAGCTTCATAATAATATTTTTTTCGTGCCGTCCCTGGGTGCAGATCAGCATCAGAACGCCCAGTCCCGCCAGAATCAGCCCCGCAGTGGGTTGGAGGAAATACACGCCGATTCCGGCAAACAGGATCAGCCAGCTTCCAACATCCGCAATCGCGTCAAATATATGACCGTCCCGAATGAGAATGACAAATTTGATAATAAACGCCGTCACCATATGCACCGCGCCTACTCCAAGGGAGAGAAGCAGCATCATAATGGGTTCATCTACCATATCAAACCATACGGCCAGCGTAGGTGTATTTTCCTTGCCGCCGAAGCCTTCCATTATGGCGTTTGGCAAATCTCCGAAATAGCCTCCGAACAAAATTCCGCCAATGATACAGGATACCCCGCAAATGGCGAACATTTTGAGAAACTGCCGCATACTCTCTTTCAGATATAAGAAATGCAGTCCCGCAAGGCATCCGATTACCATGATAGCGCCGTACCCCACATCAGCAAACATCAATCCGAAAATGATCGTATAAAAGACTGCCATAATCGCGGTCGGATCGAAACGCCCGTATTGAGGCAGTGCATACATGGAAAGCACCGACTCAAAGTTTTTTGCGGGCTGACGGTTGGAGAGAAGCACCGGCACATCGTCCTCCGCGCCCGGATCCTCGAAGCTGTACGCCGCGCCATACTTTTCCAGCAAGGCTTTTGTGCCCTCTCCGGCTCGGACCGGTACCCAGCCGTGGATAAGCACGGTTTTTTCTGTTTCACAAGTGCGGCTTCTTGCCTGGAGCCTGTCCTGTCTGGTTATAAGCATATCGTACAGCGCTTTTATGTCTCTGAGCTGCGCAGCCGCCGTTTCTTTTGCAGTTTTCTTCAGCTGCTCCAAATCCATGCGAAAACGTTCCAGCCGCTGCATGCATTTTGCCGCCGCACCAGATGCATACCCATCTTCTTCTGCCGCCTGCACAGGACAAACCGCAAATCCGACAGTACCCAGAATTTTTCGAGCCGCCTCAAAATCCTCCCGGTGTGCAATCAAAAGCACAGCACGAATGGATTTATCCGCATATACCGCCTGCGCAGTGCAGGCAAGCCCGGAAAGTTTTTCCTCCACCACCGCCATATCCAGATTCACTGGAAGCGTCCCGCAAAGAGAGCGGGTATGTGCTGTTTTATCCGCCGGCAAGGCGACATCCTGCCCAATCCAAGGCAGATAAGCATTATACTCCCCTTCTGCCTGAATAATTTTGCCTTCTAAATCTGCAATTTGTGCGGCTAAAATATTTGCTGCCTTAACCTCGTCCAGCACAATTGTATCCAATCCACTGTCAAAGTCATCAATCGAGGCTTCCATCGGCGGATCAAACAATCCATGCCTTCCTGTTTCATAAGCTGTCAGAAATTCGATTGCACGCCGTGCAGAGGCGATCTGTGCCAGAAGATTTCCCATATCCCCGCTCACATCCGCAGGAACAAGAGATGTGCCTTCTAATTCCGCATCGGCAGAAGCATCGCCCGACACTTCAACACACCGGAGCTTTTGCAAATCTGCAATAAGACGCGGCGCGTCTTTTCGCAGGGCAACGACAGACAGCTTTTTCATTTGTGCTACTGCCATTTTTCAAAAATCTCCCGAATAATTTCATTGACCGCAGTTTTCATATTATCTTCTGCGGCCGCAACCATTTTCTTTGCCTGCACCCGCGCATCTCTGCACCCCGCGTCTATACATGCATCAGACTGCTTTTTGTGTGCATCTTGTGCGGCGGCGGCAATTTGGCGTGCCTGCAATTGCGCCGCTTCCATTTTTTCGGACGCCGCTGCTCTGGCAGCAGCAACAGACTGTGCCGCCTGGCGCCCGGCTTGTGCAGTAATTTCCAGCGCCTGCGCTTCAGCATCTCTGATTTTCTCTATTGTTTCATTTGCCACAGAGCTTCACCCTTTACCAATATTTTCTTTGTATTTATGGATATTATGCCATAACTTTTAGCAAAATGCAACAAATTCAATAATTTCTCACAGCAAACTCACATACGTCCTGCATAACTACTTTGTATGAACCGGCGTGGCAGGCTTCTTCCGCTTCCGTATTTTAGGGCACGGATTTTTCTCCAAATCCAGCACCCCGCTTTTCCATTTGTGTTCCAATCTGGCATTCCCAATAGAACGTCCGCGCAGGCGCAGACGCAAAAATATTTCTACATCAAAGCCATCCGGCGTTTCATGCACATTATAGTCCGCATAGTATTTTCCCCCTGTGGGGAAGGCATCTGAGTGACAATACTCCAGAACACAATCCTTCATATATTCATAAAATGCAGTCATCCGCTCGGCATCCGCACGATCCCGCTTGCAGGTCTTGTCTGTTTCTTCTATAAGAAAAGCAGGATATCGTATCATCGCGCCTGCTTCTGTGCATTGTTTCGCTTCAATCCTCATGTTTTCTACCTCCGGCAGGTATAATAATACTCCTATTTATTTTATGCAGATTATCCCCAGCAAATGCCTGCGCCGGACAAATATACTTTGGTGAATCCTGCCATTTTATTTCGGCATGGGCGAAAGGGAACTTTCCGGCAAAAAAGGTATTACCGCACACGTATAAAAAGGATCTTTATCAAAAAGGAAGTAACATGGTCAAGCGTAACGGTTACAACGGAAGGATTGTTTACGTAATACCGCCGATTTAACGACTACTAAAATGACAATAATACAATCCCCCAGTCATGCAAAAGCATGACAGCCCCCTTTGCACAAGGGGTCCTCTATCTAAAACTTAAGGCTCCCCCCCAGCAAAGGGAGCCTTCGAAAGGATTAGCGGTGTAAATTTCTTTACGCAAAGGGAGCCTTCAGGTGTGGAGAATAACCGATCTTTTCAGGTAGAGTCTTTTATATAATTTATTAAATTCAAAGCAAAAAGGCAGGCTTTCAGCCTGCCTTTTCTATTATTAAAAATTACACATTCATGCAGGAAATTTCCCGAACAAAATCCGCAATCAATTCCAGCTGGGATTCTTTATTATCCCGCAGCCATGCTGCGCGATATCCTTCGAGCCACTGTTCAAATCCGGCAAGAATCTTTTCACCATCCAGATATCCTTCTACTTTATTGATCCGCAGACAAACCTGGTTCATCAACTGAATTGCACGGCACGCAAGCAGCAGATCCACAAAACGTTCATCGGTTTCCGATACGGAACGAATGGTATCCATCACACCGTCCAGCGTTTTGATATTTTCAATCGCCTTTTCCACATCCAAACGCAGTTCTGTCGTTCTGCCCTCTATCGTATTTGCACTGAACCAGTACATGAACTCCATCCAGTCACAGGTGCGCTCACATCTGCCCATAGTACGGACAACATCTATCATGTTGACGTCATCTGAATCGTACAGCAAAGAACTTGCTGCTTGCTCAAATGCGGGAGTCAACTTTCCATCGGCATTCCAACCCTTTTCCGCACCGATTACAACGCCGTAAAGGGAACAGTTGAAGGAGCAGATATTGCCGAAATCACCCCAGTTGGTGTTCAGCACGCCCAATGCACCGTACTTTGCACCGTATTCCACCAGCTTTGTGATATTGCCTTCAGAACGGTCCAGTTCTTCTACAAAACGGTTCCAGCTGGAGGTACCGGGGCAAACGATCTGCTTAAGATTCGCCTCGGCAAAAGCCTTCACCTTATTTTCATCCGGATCCTTCTCGTATGTCCAGTTGAGCATAATCGTATCGGAAGGAATTTCGCTGAGTTTATCCGGCTGTTCCAGCGCAATATCTCCCCACATCATAACGGTCTTGCCACGGGATTTTACATGGGCGATAATTTTCGACAGGAATTTAAAATATTCTTCTCCTGCATCCTTACCTGCATTGCGACCGCGGCACAGGTCAAAGGTTTCATCGCAGCAGATATTGAACCGATTGGAACGGCACAAAGGAATAAACTGATCGATCAGGCTTTTAATCAGCTCGATGCTTTCCGGATTGGAAACATCAATGGTATGATGCGCCATTTTTTCAAGCCAGTACACCTGGGAAGGAGTATAATCTGCAAGTTCGCACAGGTGGCGGTATTTTTCGCTCTGAAGCAAATTATACAAATGTCCGAATGTTGCAATGGACGGAACCAGTTCGATAAAGTTTTCGTAGCAGTAATCATCCAATGTAATGATTTCCTCAGCAGTCAGCACATCCTTTGCAGACATTACGCCATCGTACTCTACAAATTCATATGCATCCTCAATATACAGCTGCAAATGATTGATTTTATAATATGCCAGCATATCTGTAATATGGCAAAGCTGCTTCAGTGTAGGCACACGTCCGCGGGTTACATCATGATACAAGCCGCGTTCTTTGAAATCCGGCGCATCTTCAATGGTACAGCAAGGAATGGTGTCACCATATTCATGGATAATCTGACGCAGAGTCTGTACACCATAATATGCGCCCTGTGCGCCCTGTCCTTTTATTTCAATTCCATTTTCCAATACAGACAGCGTATATCCTTCTCCGGCATCGCCGTGAGAAATGGAAATACAGCCATCAGTGCAGCCGCAGCTGCTGGTAAGCAACCGAATAGATGTGCCGGTAAGCTCCTCGATTTCACGTTTCAATGTGGTTGCAATTTTTACAATTCTTCTGTCGCTGCCATCTGCAATCCGCAGATCTGCAATAGCGGACAATGCCAGTTTGGCATTCTTTTCAACAATACTCGCAGGTGTGGGTATGATTTTCATATGTTCATGCCTTTCTTCATTTTTCTAAATCACCAAGTCAAACTATTATATATTGCCGCCGCGCGGTTTGCAATACCTTTCCGTCAAAAATATTACATTTTATTTGATATATATCTGCGAAATATCATACAGCGCGCTTTCGCTGTATCTTGCGTCATACTGCTCCGCCAGCTTTTCCAGCGCTGCATCCAACGCCTCCTGCAGCATATCCTCCCGCACGTGGGATTTCCACTGGGGTTCTCCGTCCGAAAGCATATACAGAACGTATGTTCCCTCATCTGCGGTTATCATTGAAGTATCTCCTTCTTTTCGGGATACGTCAAAGATCCATTCTTCCAATTTGCCGATCAACTGTCCCCTCTCCAATGCAAGCGACGTATCGCCGTCATACTCCTGCACAAGTGCATCGAACGCTGCCTCAGAATTCAACCTGCCCTCTTTTTGCCATTTGTCAAATTTTTCTTGCGTCCGCTGTGCACAAGCTTCTGCTGTTTCATTTTTCTCCGGCTGAAATAGAATATACTTCAAATTTTTCAGCGGCGTACTGTCGCGATATACTACCTGACCGATAGAATCATCCGCCGCCGGAAGAAGCATATATACTGTTGTTTCGTCATTCTCCGTCTTGTCTCCCGCTATATAAGTTTCATACGGCTTGCGAGCAGAATCAAACGCCCACTGTGAAAATTCTGCCTTCTCCACAAATCCGGCACGGCGTACATAAGCATCTTCCAACTTTTCTGCAAGTTCTTCCTCTGCAAGATCCGGTTCCTGCTCCAGCCACAAATTTTCCAGCAAGCGAACAAATGCGTGTTCATTTTCCGCATCTGCAAAAGACTGGACATCTTCACTTGGAACCACAGCACGAATCAGTCCGATCATGGTATATTCTTTACTGTTTTCTTCAAAATACGTTTGCATCTGCGCATCCGTGAAGGATTGCTCCTCTTCCAGCTTTGCATTATATCCGGCAGCCAGCATTTGCAGTTCGAGACACTTTCGAACGGTTGTCTCATTAACAGAATCTCCGAACAGGTTTTTCAGATAATACGCAGTAGACGTTTCGTTTTCAGATGCAGTTGCATCATAGCGCGCCAGCGTGTCATCTATTTTTTGCCTGTCATCTTCCGAAAGTTCCAAATCAGATTCCAACGCAGCCTCGTTTAAATACAGTAGTTGCTGTACCTGACGCAAGGTCTGGGCAAGCAAATAATCAAACCAACTGTACTCATCTGAATATTTTTGATTTTTTAAAGACTTGCCTGTATCCAGATTCATCTGACTCAGCCTTGCAGCATAGTCATTTGCAAAATTCCGGTAGTAAGAATTAAAAAAGTACTCCATCATAGAGTGGGAAACAGAGAAATGTTCTGTTGTTACCACAACTTTGCTATTGAACTCGGAGGGGTCATCGGCGTTATTAGATTTTTGTGCGGAACATCCCGCCAGCAGCGGCAAAACCAGCACTGCTGTAAGGCATATTGCTATTCTTCTGCAAAATTTATTCATATACATTTTCCTTTCAAAAGGTTTTTACCTTAGAGAGTGATACGAGTTATTAGCCATTCATGTGAGAAGTTACTGCGCGGCTCCATAGGGAAGTGGCACGGTGTAGCCGCACCCACACTTTTTAAGCCTCCCCTGTGCAAGGGGAGGTGGCTCGCTGTAAGCGAGTCGGAGGGATTGTCTTACTGTCATTTTGAACAAGCTGCAAATTGACAGCTTTACTGAACAATCCCCCAGTCATGCCAAAGGCATGACTGCCCCCTTTGCACAAGGGGGGCCTTTTTCATTTGCACTTCGCGACAGCTCCCTTTGCTGGGGACCTTATCTTTGTTTGTACTTTGTGAGATTTCCCTATGAAGCAACGCAATCATTCTCACACACAGTCATATAAAGACAAGGGAATCAGGCAAACGCCTGATTCCCTTCACATTGTTAATACTTTGCCTTATCCATGTTTGATTTCCTGTACAAGGGAGATTCCTTTTGTTTTAAAGGTCACCTTTGTATTTTCAGCAAATTCACTGTAATCCTTGCTGTACTGCTCATTTTTCAGCGCATTATCCGCAGAATACTGCCACTTTATCTTCGCGTCTCCAACGAAATAAAGAATATAATATCCGTCATCTTCCACAAAGATCGTCTCTGTATCGCCAGCCTGACGTGCGGAATCAAATACCCACGTATCAACAGTTTCCGAAAGCGCATTATAATCTGCATTTTCAATCAGACCGCCCTCATATCTGCCATCGCCGTACTTATCCCCTGAAGCCAGTTCGGCAAACGCCTCTTCCGTACCCTTTTCTTTGTATTCCTCAAGGATCTTTTCCGCCATGGCATGTGCTGTTCCCTGATCATTATCAGATTCGCTTAGCTTCACAGGAATATAGCGATAATTTTTCATCACATAGGTATCTCTGTACATGCAGGCAAAATCCAGATCAGATTCTTCTTTTGCCGGAAGAATCATATATACTGTATAATCGCTGTGATCTCCATGCTCGTGAAGATCTGTAAATGTCTCATAAGGAGAACGTTGTGCATCGTATGCCCACTTGGTAAAGTCGGAGTCGCCGGACTTGGTTTTGCCTTCTGCCAGACACTTCTCTACCAAGCTGTCAATATCCACAGATTCTGCTTTCAGTGTTTCCTCGTCCTTGCCGGCATACACAACATCAGTGAGGTAGGATCTTACATAATCATAAAACGCATCTGCATCTTTGCATGCTGCCAATTCGTTGGCATAGCCTTCCAACACAGCCAATTTTTCAGCATCCGTTTTTTCATCTGCCGCTGTGGTGTCGCCCTCATCAGCCGCTGTAGTATCATCTGCCGTTGTGGTATCATCTGCTGCAGAATCCTCTTCTTCAAGCGGTTCGAAAGTATATGAGAGATAATCAACCTTCAGGAAGGTATCATTATTCTCATTAAAATACGTGTTCCAGTCTGCCTCGTCATACTCATACTGCGCTATGAGATGATCGTGATACAGCTCTGCCATATAGGAAAGTTCCAGACATTTTTCAACATCCTTTATGGTTACACTTGCGCCGTACACGTTGCTGATATAATACTTTGTTGTAACATTATATCTTTCAGCATACTCGTCAAAGTTGTTCAAAAGTTCTTTGATTTCAGCCTTTTCCTCGTCGCCAAGCTTCAATCCAAGCGCATACGCACC
>BLMO01000118.1 GCA_011957885.1 Clostridiales bacterium | reverse complement strand
CAAGTAAAAAAGCTACTTCAGTAAAGGGAGCTGTCGCGGAGCGACTGAGGGATTGTTCTACTATTATTAGCACATAGATGTATTCAACATGGAAGCAAATACTTTGCCCAAATATTTGCCAGCATTTTCCTTGCTGAATATAAGCCAGATGTGCTGCGGTATCTTCAAATTGACAGCATTACTTATACAATTCCTCCGACACGGCTAATGCCGTGCCATCTCCTTTTGCTGGGGGGGAGGCTTATGTTTGGCGGAATTTACAGCGGGAGCCCCCCTTTGCACAAGGGGGCTTTTTACTTATCTACCTTATCAAGCCCTTCTATGGTTGTATACATGACTGTCTATGCTGGTAGTTATGATTGCAGGGGCTTATTTGCAGGGAATTTTTTCATAGAAAAAGCATAGAAAACGATCGACAGCACTGCGGAAACTGTCCAACCAATCGGCCAGGACATCCAAATGCCAATTGTTTCAAGGACAGTAGCAGAAAGCGCTATGGCTAGGACCACACGCAGCGCGAGATCGGCAAAAGTGGCAATTACAAATTGCTTCATTAGTCCGGCACCTCTGAGAATTCCGTCTGCCGCCAATTTAGCGGCAACTACAAAGTAGAAAGGTGAAACAATCCGCAAAAAGAGGGTTCCCACATCAATTGCCTGTCCTGTCGGACTGTCCAGAAAGGCGTAAATAAGATATCTCCCTGCTATGAAGTAAATGAGAACCAAAGGAATGCAGATGATCCATACAATTCGCAGTCCTGCTTTAAATCCGGAGCGGATCCGGTCAAATTTTTCCGCACCCAGATTTTGTGCGGTGAAATTGGAAATTCCGTTGCTGAGCGTGGACAGGGAAGCGGTCACCATATTATTGAGCTTTACTGCGGCGGAAAATCCGGCAATGGTTGCAGCACCAAATCCGTTAATTACACCTTGAATGATGATATTTTTTTCATAGCGCAGTATTTTTGTTTCGTAGCCTGCCCGCCCCGTAAATGCCGCTCCGCTTTATTCCGGACAAGCACCTTTTTCACTTCTCCATATAATGTGCGATCCGTTTCCCGCAGCTTTTCTGTTACATCCTTATGTACTGTTGATTTACT
>BLMO01000117.1 GCA_011957885.1 Clostridiales bacterium | reverse complement strand
AAACACACGGCGTCGCCCTGTGCTTTTCTTTTAACCGTTGCAGGCGAGCCAACCTTTAAAATGATCCGGCGCGGTATGACGATTCTGCGCTTCAAAGCATTCGATGAAACAGGCGTTTGTGAAATTACATATTTTAATCAGCAATACCTGCGGGATGTATTTCATACCGGCGCTGTTTTTCGCTTCTGGGGCAGACCGATGCTGGAACGCGGGGTTTTAAAGCTAACTTCCCCCGTGCAGAAGCCATGGACAGAAACGACTCCGCTGCCGCCAATCGTTCCTGTTTATCCCCTTGGCGCAGGACTATCCCAAAAATATCTTGCCTCTCTGATACGGGAAACGCTGAAAGCCGCAGCATCCCAGATAAAGGATCATCTGCCCACGGAAATACTGCAAAACAACGGTCTCTGTTCCCTTGGCTATGCAATCGCAAATATCCACTTTCCGGAAAATCTGGAAGCGCTGGAAAGCGCGCGGCGCAGATTTGCTTTTGATGAACTGTTCTGCACCGCCGCTGCAATGGCTGCAATCAAAAGTGGGAAAACTGGCGAAACTGCGCCGGTTCTTGCAAAAAATGACCTCTTCCCTCTGCTTCAAAAGCTTCCATATAGTCTGACCGGCGCCCAGCAGCGCTCTGCGGGGGAAATTTCCGCTGATCTTGCATCCGGCTCACCCATGTGCCGAATTTTATGCGGAGACGTAGGCTCCGGAAAAACTGCTGTTGCCGCCTGCGCTGCATATATCGCCCTGCAAAACGGATACCAGTGTGCGTTGATGGTTCCCACAGAAATTCTTGCCGGGCAGCATTACAGCGAACTGGGTCCCCTTTTCGAAAGTCTTGGTTACCGCACCGCCTTGCTTACAGGCTCTGTACCCGCTGCACAAAAACGCAAAATCCACACTGGACTCGCCGCAGACACAGATCGAATCGACCTTGTGATTGGCACCCATGCTCTTCTGTCTGATACGGTTTCTTTTGCCTCTCTGGGGCTGGTCATTACCGACGAGCAGCATCGGTTCGGTGTAAATCAGCGGGCACTGCTCCGGGAGAAAGCCGGACAGGCGCACACACTTGTGATGAGCGCTACACCCATTCCGCGCACGCTTTCTCTGGTTTTATTCGGAGATCTGGATATTTCCCGTCTGGACGAAATGCCGCCCGGAAGGCAGAAAATATCCACCTTTGCCGTAGATGAAAGCTACCGCACCCGATTGGTTGGCTTTATCCGAAAGCAAAAAAAAGAAGGGTATCAAACCTATGTTGTATGCCCTGCAATTGAAGAAACGAAAAAGAAAAAAGCC
>BLMO01000116.1 GCA_011957885.1 Clostridiales bacterium | reverse complement strand
CAATCAGTCGGACGGTTTCTCTGAAATCCTTTTCCGGATTCCAGGGAAATCCCACCATAAAGGAGAGAGATGCCATGATCCCGTGCCGCTGGCACATTTCAACAAGCTGTAAAACCTGGGCGTTGCTGTGCTGCTTATTGATTTTAGCAAGCACGTCCTCGTCCCCGGATTCCACGCCTACGATGACCCGGTAAAAGCCGCTTCGTTTCAGAGATTCTATATATGCGTCTGAAAAACGAACGAATTGCTGCACTACTGCAGTGCCGTCCCAACGCAGGGAAATATTTTCCTGAATGAGCAGCTGGCTCAGTGCTTGCCCCCGTTTCTCTCCGGTAAAAAAGTTGTTGTCATAGAAATGGATTGCGTCAATATTATAGGTGCGATAAAGATGGGAGACCCCGTCAAAGGTTTGTTGGGCAGACAGGGCGGACCAGTTTTTCTGATACAGAGAACCGATCGAACAGAACTTGCAGGACCAGGGGCATCCTCTGCTGGATTCGAATCCGATAACCCGTTGATTTCCCCAAAGGGGATGGATATATTGCTCCATATCCACATACGGATATGCATTGGCAACAGGGCGTGCAGACGCGAAGTCCTTTAAAAACACATTGCCTGTGGCGCATACGGATCCGTCCGAATTTTTATAGTACAGGTTGGGAACGTCATCCGGACTGCGGTGCTCCGCAAGCCGGTCGACCAACCGGGTAAATGTATATTCGCCTTGCCCGGTAATCACAATATCTGCAAATGTACTATGGATTGTTTCCAAAGGCATCAGGCTGGGATGCCACCCGCCCCATATGATTGGAATGGAAGGATCTATTTCTCGGATTTTCTGTGCAAAACGGATTCCATCCGTAATTTGATAACTGGTTATTGCGCTGATGCCAACGCATACGCAGGATGCGTCTATTGTGCGGAGTATGGCGGCAGGCTCGTCGATTCTACCGTCAATGACGAAGGTGTGGTACTTGGTCGGATTCAACTGCGCCGCCAGCGTCAGAACGGACAGGGGCAGTCCCCGGTAAAGCGGGTGGGAATCCTCTTCACCGGTTAGTTTCGGATAATAGAGTATCACTTGTTTCATAATAAACTCTCCAGCATTTTGCAAAAGGTCTGCGCAATCTGATCAAAATCATGTTGTGTGCCGCGGACCAGCGACTGGATATGAAATCCATCGCTGATAACAACCATGATCCACGCAAGCTGTTGTGCGTTTTGCACGCCGGCAAACAGTTCGCACAGCGTTTCTTGAAAAAAACGGGCATATCGAAAATAGATTTTTTCCAGTTCGATTTTGATCCAGGGAACTGTTTCATCTGCCCCATCCCGGATCCGTTTCCAAAGATCCACATATAGAGAAAGAGAAGCGGGATGACTTTCAGATCCGGCAATATAACGGTAAATCAGTGTATACAGTTTTTCATGTCGGGAGGATTTCTGCTGCACTTCTTCCGCGATTGACGCAAGCCAGACGGACGCGGCATATTCCATAGCTGCCATGCGGAGTTCATCGTTTGTGGGATAGTTTTTGCGGATTTGTTCCGGCTGCAGTGCGGAGGCACAGGAAACCGAATCTATGGCTGCTTTCTCGTATCCGCCTTCGAACATTTGCCTTAGCGCGGTTTCAAGAATCAGCTTTTTTTGAACCGGTCGGTTTGACATTCTGAATTTCTCTCCTATGTATTTGACGCATCCGGCTCTTCAGCCGAGCAGCTCTGTCAGCTACATTTTCTTTAGAATAAAATTTGTCATATACCCATGCCACCCCCTGGGCAAGCTCGTCCGGACTCATATGCTGGGGTTTGAAAACCACATCCCAGAAGGTATAGCGGCTCCAGTCATAGTCAATGATTCTGCCGGCCTGAGACATTTGCTGAAACAGCTGTGTTCCCGGAAGGGGAGTGAGAATGGTGAAGCTGCCTGAGTAAATTCCGTTTTTCAGCGTGAAGTTTAAGGTGTTTTCAAACACATCGCAGGTATCGTTGTCTCCGCCGAACAGAAAGGAACCCCATATATTGATGCCGCTTTTATGAATTTTTTCAATAGCGGATTCATAATGGTACAGCTGTTTTGCTTTCCATTTGTTTTCATCCAGAAAATCCAGCCCGGTTCTGGAAACGTTTTCAAACCCGATAAACAGCCAGTGGCAGCCCGACTGGTAGAGCAATTCCAACAATTCTGCATCGTCTGCCGCAGAAATGTCCGTTTGCGTTCCCCAAGTAATTCCAAGCTTTGCAATTTGCCGAACCAGCTCTTTTGCATAGTTCTTTCGAATGAACATGTTGTCGTCTGCGAAAAACACAAATGCATCTGCATTCACTTTTTGGATTGCCTGTATTTCTGAGATCACTTGGGGAACCGTTTTATGCCTGTATGAGGAACCGAACATGATGGGCAGGGTGCAGTAATTGCATGTGCGGGGACAGCCTCTTGTCGTTTGTACGCTGAAGGATTTATACAGGGACGGATCCAGCAGATCGTACCGGGGGACGGGAGATTGTTCCAGAAGAACAAATCCGTCGCTGCGGTATAAATACTTTGGTGTGCCCTTTTCGTAATCCTGCAAAAAACGGGGCCAGGTTTTTTCTCCCTCTCCGATGAAGACTGTATCGAAAATCTCCAATGCTTCTTCCGGTAAGACAGAAGCATGAATTCCGCCAAGGACAATATACGAGCCTCTCTTTTTGAATTCTTGGGCGATTTCGTATGCTCTGTAGATTTGCTGGGTCATCCCGGTCAGCGCAACAATGTCAAAATGTCTCGAAAAGGGAATTTCCATGCCATGATCTTCATCAATAAATTCCACATGGTACTGCTTCGGGATAACGCCTGCTATGGTCAGAAGGCTCAGGTTGGGCGTCTCCCACGCGCCGTAAAAGCTGGATACAACGTCGCTTTTCTCAAGAAAGCGCTTTAGAAGACTGTTTTTTCCATATTTTGAGCCTTTTGGAACGATCAAAGCTATTGTTTTCAAGATGTTTCCCTTCTTATACGATTTGTTATTTGCAATGACAGGTCAGCAGCTTTATTAAAATACTGCGTAGTTCCTTTTTGTCTGCAAGGATGTCCGCCATACCGAGCGACAGTGCTTTTTCTGCCGCGGGGCATCCCTTTTGCACAATAATAATATCTGCCATGGATGCAAAGGAAAGGCTGATCCCGCCCAGCATGGGATTGGAAAGGATAGAAATATGCAGCATTCCCCTGTCGCTGTGTTTTTTGGCAGCTCCGGCAGCTTTGGCAAATTGCAGGAGAGAAGCGGTTCCTTCCTGTATACGTGCACTGCCTGATCCGGTGACGGTGATGACAGGCAGTTTTTTTACCGATGCGTATTCAAAGGTGCATGCGATCTTTTCACCTTCCAAAACACCCATACTGCCGCCGATAAAGTGGGGCTCGAAGAGAATAAGCATGCAGTCCACACCGCCGGCTTGTGCTGTTCCGGTGAGCGCTGCCGCTGGTTGTCCGGATAAACTCTGTACTGCTTGCAGCCGTTCCCAGTATCCTGGGAAGGAGAGTGGATCGACCATACCCCTCTGCCCAAACAATTCCGTGAAACTGCCTTCATCAATTATCTCGTAAAGTTGGCTCCGAGTGCTTGGCTTCTTATGGTTCATTTGTGTATAGACTTGCGTTTGCCATGTTTCCGCCGGCGCATATTACACTTAGTCCCATAGAAGCGCCCCTCCGCCGCATTTCATAAATCAGGGATATCTGCATTCGGAGTCCGGTGGCTCCAATAGGATAGCCCAGTGCCAGATTCCCGCCGTTTACGTTTATCCTTTCTGTATCCAGCCCCAACATACGTGCCGTAAAAATTGCTTGGGCGGCAAAGGATTCATTGATTTCATATAAATCAATATTTCTTTTGTTCAGTCCGTTTTTTTTCAGAATTTTATCGGTGCACGCTGTCATGGCGTGTCCGATTTGTGCCTTTGGCACGCCAATGCAGTCTGTATCAACAATAAATGCGAGAGGCGTAATTCCTCTGCGGGCTGCTTCTTCTCTGTCCATAATCAGCATGGCTGCCGCACATTCGCATATTGCCGCAGCGTTATACTGCGTCAGCGTTCCAGTCTGCATAAACATGGGGGCGGCGTTTGAAATTTTCTCTTCCGGTCTTTCACTGCAAAGCAGATCATCTTCGTAAACGTGATATCGCATCCCGTTTTCTTCATGTAGAATAGGTATAATTTCTTCTGAAAAGTGTGCCCGGGCAGCAAGTGCTTTTTGAATGCTTTTTATGGTAAATGCATCTTGTACTTCTCTTGAAATATGGTATTTCTTTGCAAGATATTCGCAGATGTATGCCATGTCGTTTTCTAAAATATGATCTTGAATATCCTGAAAGTTTGGAAGTTGATTTTTCAAATGGTGCTTGATATTTTGCTTCATAAAATGAAGGATATAAGAGGAGTTCCCTGCCTTTTCGCTTCCGCAAACCAAAACAGTTTTTGCTTTGCCGGTACGGATTTTACTTACAGCAATCAGCAGTGCCTCGTCTGAGGAAGCGCAGGTTTTGCTTACGGTAGAACAGGATATATCCGGTGAAAGCCCTGCACACAGCAGTGCTTTTCTGCACAGGTTGTCCCGTTCTATAGGAAAGCTGGATCCAAGCACTGCTTCATCAATTCTATTCTCATATCCCTTGCAGACTGCCTGAATAATTTTTGCAAGCAAATCGGTTTCACCGATATGATTCATTATGCCGGGGATTTTCCCAACAGGACTTCTGCCGGCTGAGATTACGGCGATTTTATTCTTTTTCATAATGCTTTATAAATATGTTTTTATATTTTCCAATGTGCTGACGGATCTGACGCCTTCGGGTATTTCCGCATTCATTCTGTTGATCCAAACTGTTTGCATTCCAAGGGCAGCTGACGGAAAAATATCATCCGTCAGAGAGTCGCCCACCATAAGTACTGTATCTGGAGGCAGTTTGAATTTTTCCAGCGCTGCGAGAAAAATTTCCGGTCGGGGTTTATTGCAGCGCACCGTTTCGGAGGAAATCACATGGGTGAAATGGAATCTGTTTTCAGCGATATTCGAGTATAAAAAACGGTTGTCCGCATTGGTAATCAGTCCGAGGGGGTATTTGCTTTTTACTGTGTTCATAATGCGTTTTGCATCCTGAAAGGCACTGCATCCGGTGAAAAGCTGCGCGGCAAACCTATTAAATGAGGAGACGTCCAGAAAAACATTATATTTACGGCAGGTGTTTATAAAACTTTTCTCCAAAATGACGTATCCCGGGAGAAAGGATTCTCCAGCAGACAGTGTCGCCCGCTGCCGAGTGAACTGCATATTAAACGCATCCGGATTTACCTTTGGGTTTGTTGCTTCCAGCGCTTTGGCAAACCAGTTTTTCAATGTAATAAATGGCTGCCCTGCATCTGTCAGCGTACCATAGTAGTCAAAGCATATGGCTTTTATTTTGTGCGTGCCCATAGCTGTTATTTCAAATATTGCTGTACTAACTGGGCAAAAGAAGCAATATCTTTGATTTTATCCATGTTCAGGTCGCTGTCATCAATTTCGATGTCGTATGCTTCTTCGATTTCTACCAGAATGGATAATGCAAGAATGGAATCAATACCGAGACTGAGCAGAGGTGTGGTGTATGTGAGCGTTTTCAGCTTGCTTGCATCCTTCATGCGGGAAGCGATAATTTCTTTTATCTTTTCTTCAACAGTTTTTTCATACATTTTTGGAACCATTCCTTTCTTTTTTAATTTCTTTATGTATGAATCATACCGTATTTGCGTTGTTTTCTAAACCTGTAATTGCCGTATATTGTTATACCATTTTTTCCAAAACTTTTATTCGTCCTTTTGTGCCGTCGATTTCGACAACATCTCCATTTTGGAAAAAGCTTGCCGCATCTCCATTGAAAACGACCACTGGAATTTTGTACTCTCGGGCGATTACGGCGCCATGGGAAAGCATGTTTCCATAGTTCATTATCAGCCCGGAGACGATTTTCAATATAGGTGTCCAACTGGGATGAAAGGTTTTTACAGCACCGATTTCCCCTTTTTCGATATGTCCCAGATCATTCAGACTGTGCACAATGCGGATTTTTCCGCACGCTGTGCCGCTGCTGATCCCCATTGCTTTATAGCTTTTGCTGCGGGTATTTTTTTGTACAGCAACTGTTTCACAGTCCTTTATCATATACGGCGGAATCTGCTGTCGCTGTAGCAAATAATTTTGCCGTCTTGCATCTATCGTGTTGCCGGACGGTGCGTAATTTTTATATTTCAGTGCGTCCTGGATTTCTCCGATGGTCATATGGAAAATATCTTGCTTATCTGTAAGGATTCCTCTTTCAATGAAATAGCCTGCTGTTTTCAAAAGGAGACTGCGCAAAAGCACCCAGCTTTTATCAAAGTAATATCGCTGGTTTTCCCGCAGGCACATATATTCATTTGTAAGGGTTACCAGCCTCCTTGTCTTTTTGTTTTCTATGATTGGTTTTTCTTTTTCAGTGGAGGCAGGCGCAGGAAGCTGCAGCAATTGCTTAATTAAAAGAATCACTTGCCCGGGTGCTTCACTCCAATGGGGATAATACAGATCGTCGCAGTCTATACCCCGGTGACCGTGCTTTGTCAGAAATGCGCTGAGAAGTGTTTTGCAGTCTCTGTATTCCTCTTCCTCTGACAAGAATTGCAGGATTTTTTGTTCGGACGATTGTAAAAACAGGGTGCGTAGTGCCGGATGGCTTTGTACATTTGCAACGATTGCAAGCAGGTCTTCGTTTGCCTGTACGGTTTTATTTTTGTTTGGATTTTCACCGATAATTTTGGAGGCGTCATATTTTTCTTCTTTTAAAACTGTATCGGCCTTTTTATACAGCATTTGCGCAAGTCCCAAGAAAAGAAAATGATCTGCTCCCAGAAAAGCACAAAAATTGTCGATGATCCGGTCAAGTAAAGCCGGTATTTGAGTGGGATTGGAAAGGGCTTCCGTCTCACGGCGCAGCAGGTTCAGGCTTTCGTGATATTGGGGCAGCCGGCTGTACCAGCGTTTGTATCCGGTTTGTATGAGATAATGTAATTTTATCCTGCGCCAAAGAGCATGCTTCCCATTATCCTCAAAGTATTTTTTTTGATATTTCGTATTCCAGTATACCCGGTTGCTTCGAAAACAAAGGGGCTTCTCATCAAAAGAAGCGCCGGGTCTTTTGGTGTAGTAGCTTAAATAAACCTGATTCTGCCATGCGTCCAGCAGGGATAAGTAGCAGACGGAGGCGGGATTGGCATATCTGTCCAGCAGAATGCAGTCTCCGGAAGAGGCGGACGGAGCTGTATAAATATTATTATCACGGCAGACGCTTATGGGCCGTGCCTGAAAAATATAAATTTCATGGTTTTGGATTCCCCATTCCACATCGCAGGGGTATTCCAGCCGGCATTCAATATCGGCGCATAGGCGGTGGAGCGCTGTGCGTTCCTTCTTTGTCAGGATATTTTTCACCGCTTTTTTCTCGCCGTGGGTGATTCCGGCGTTATTGCCGGAGCAGGCTTCTATCAAAACCTGATCCTGCCCGCTGACTGGGTTTCGGCTGAACAGCACACCGGATTTATCACATGCAAGCATTTCCTGAATCATTACGGGGATGGAAAGAGCAGCGGGAATATCGCTGTACATTGTTGCCCTGCCTGCAAAAAAGGAACACCACACTTTTTTGATTCCCTGCAGCATTTGTTCGTAGGTTGTTATATATGAAACGCTTTCGTAAATCCCTGCAAAAGATTTTCCGTCTGCGTCTTCATCTGTGCCGGAGGATCGCACGATTATTTGTCCTGTCTTTTTTATTACCGTTTGAAATACCCCGCGCAGCAGGGTGCGGGAGTCATCATCAAAGCGACCGTCCCGGATTTGATTTGCAATAGCAGGTGTGTCTGGATAAATATGATTGAACCTGCAAAACTTTTCAAAAAAGCGACTGCTCAGAACATATCCGGAGCAAATCCGAAAGCCTTCCCGGGACAGTTTATTCAATACATATGCTTTGTTGCCCATATGCTCCCGCGTAAGTTTTGCAGCGGATGTAATATTTTGTATCATAAATCGTTTATACTTCCTATCCATTTGCATTGTATACGTTCGTCAGCGATTCGGGTATTTGCACTGACCGTACATCCCGGACCGCATTCGATTAAATGAAAGACGCCGCCCTTCGTCAGATTTTGGGAAATTTTTCTCCATTGAATCGGATGGTTGATTTGGACTGCCAGTTTTCTTCGGATGTCTGTACCGCTTTTGCTGTTGCTTCCGTCTATGCAGCTGTATACAGGCAGTGTTGCTTCTTTAAAGGGTGTGGAGGAAAAATATTTTTTTGCCTGACTTGCCGCCGCATCGCATAAGGGACTGTGATATGCCCGTGGGCTATGGAGATTGAGTGCCCACCGTGCGCCCTTCTGCTTGGCTATAGCAGCGGCATGTTCTGTCTTGTCCTTTTTTCCGGATATAATATTTTGATCCTTGGATATATATGAACTGATACATATTTTTTCGCCAGTTGGATCGATTTGTTTGCAGCATTCTTTCAGTATAGCTGTATCCAATCCGATGATTCTGTACATGCATTCATCTGCTGCAGACTGGGATTGCAGGATATATTCAAGCTGAAAAATTAAATGCAGCATAGGTATAAAAGAAGCTGCACCGCAGGCGAGGCAGGCGGTAAATTCTCCCTGACTGTATCCGATGGCACAGCAGGGCGGTCCATATTGTTCTGCTGCGACTTGATAAATAGAAAGGCAGTGTGTGACCAAACAAACGGTCTGCCATTTGGTCGGGATTTCGCCGGAATAGCAAATTTTAGCGATATCTGTTCGAAAATACTGACTGGCCTGTGCAAATCGTTTTTTGACGGATGTGTATGTATTATAAAAGTTTTGATCAAGTTCTTTGGTCAGTGCATCTCTTCCGGGAAAAGCGGCACACCAGTTAGAAGTTTTCATTTTGCACCCACGGGTTTTGCGCAATGCTGTATCGGCAGCAATTCATTCTCAAATTGCATGCCATAATGGAGTTGATTTCCAATTCCTCAAGGATTTGCCCGGATATGTTGGCTTTAGACATATATTTTCTTCCTCACATTACATTCAATTGGATAGATTTGTACGAATCCCGTTGTCGGCGTGCGGCAGAGGGAAGCTCAGATCTCTTACATTTTTCATATAGGCGGCAATTTCACCTGCCATGTCTGTTTTTTCCCAGGCAGCATTCAAATCTTCCCGTCCCATATGTCCATATGCTGCCAGTTTTTGATAAATCGGATTCTGAAGTGCAAATCGTTCAATCAGCGCAGCAGGACGTAAATCGAACAAATCCATTACCATTTGGCTGATTTGCTTATCGGAATAATCTGAGCTTCCAAAGGTATCGATATATATGGAAACAGGATTCGCCACACCGATAGCGTAGGAAATCTGCACCTCACACCGGCTGGCAATGTCTGCTGCTACGATGTTTTTCGCCACATACCGAGCTGCATATGCGCCGGTCCGGTCAACCTTGGTGGGATCCTTTCCGGAAAAGGCGCCGCCTCCGTGCCGTCCCATTCCGCCATATGTATCTACAATTATTTTCCTGCCTGTCAGCCCTGCGTCTGCGCAGGGACCGCCTTTTACAAAACGCCCGGTGGGATTGACAAGGATCTTCGTTGCATCGGTAAGATATTTTTCCGGAATAACCGGGCGGATTACGTTTGCAATGATATCCTTGCGAATTTTTTCTGACGGGATGTTCGGCAGGTGCTGGGAGGAAACCACAATACCGGAGATGCACACAGGCGATCCTTTTTCATATGCAAATGTGACCATGGACTTTCCGTCCGGTCCCAGATAGTCCAGTATTTTTTCTCTGCGCACCAGACTCATCTGTTTGCAGAGCTTGTGGGCATAATCTATGGGGGCAGGCATGAGCGTCTCTGTTTCCGTGCAGGCATATCCAAACATCATGCCCTGATCTCCCGCCCCTGTTTCTGCTGTGTCCGCATTGCCGCATCCGGTTTGTCCGCATCCGGCGCACATGGAAGCCTTTTCTCTTTCTTCCAGTGCTTTGCTGACGCCCATGTCAATATCGCCGGACTGTTCGTCCAGTGAAACCAGAACGGCGCAGTTTTTGCTGTGAAAACCGAAACGGTCATCGTCATATCCGATGTCAGCCACAGTTTTTCTGACAACTGCCGGAATATCAACGGTTCCTTTGGACGAGATTTCGCCCATTACCAATATCATGCCTGTGGTTGCGGCTGTTTCGCACGCAACCCGTGAATCGGGGTCCTGCTGCAGATATGCATCCAGGACGGCGTCTGAAATGTGGTCGCACAGCTTGTCCGGATGCCCTTCCGTAACGGATTCTGAGGTGAAAGAATATTTTCTGTTCATTTTTGTGACCATACCTTTCTTTAAAATGCAGATTTATATGTTTGATTAGTGCCTTTCCATACAGGCTGCCACTTCCAGAATTGTTTTTTTGTAGCAGGCTGCAAAGTTGGCGATCGTTTTTTGAAAATCTTCATTATAGGAAATATGTACATGAAGCTTTTTGGAGAGGACAACAGCGTTTATATCTATCAGGAATGGAACGGTATTATCGGGGTTGTTATCATTTTCACAGAAAAGCTGATGTACTGTGAAGCATTCGTTATCAGCTTCAGTATATTCGCCCAAATAGTTCAGTCGAATGTGCTTTTCATTAGCGGACAGTATATTTTTTATATATCGCAGGATACCATATTCCGCCTCTTTGCCCTCATATCTTTTTAGCTGTGCCTGCACTTCTTGGATCTGTGTCAGTAAGTCATCTGTGTCAAGGTGCAGGCAAATGGGATATAAATTGGTAAACCAGCCCATCGTTCTGCTTACGTCTGCGGCAGGTAAAACATCCCTGCCGTGTCCTTCTATATCTATACAAATTGGATTGATTCCGTAAAGCTTCTTCACTGCTCGGACAAGGGCGGTTATCAGCAGTTCATTCGGTTTCCCGGCTGCTGTGTGCATCAGCTTCTGTGTATCTGCTGTGCACAGAACAAATTCCAGGCTTTTCATCTTTTTATACGGAACAGCATTCTGTGTACCCAGCATAAAACATGGGGCAGATTTGTTCTGCCATAGCCGGGGATCCGGATTGCAGCGAGCTGCAAAGGCTGCATATTTTTCGGCATATGTCTGATATGATGCTGCTTTATTGGTTAAATGCAGGGACGGATCAGTCAGAAGCTTTGTAAAATCTTCCAGAAGGATTCTCCAGGATACGCCGTCTGTCACCAGATGATGCAAAATTAGGTGCAGGTAGGTTTGCGCAGGTGTTCTGATAAGATATGCCCTGAGCAGTAAATCTTTTTCCAGGGCAAATGTAGCGTTGATCTGTTGATAGATTGCATTGTCAGGATAATAATTTGTCCGGATTTCTTCTATGTGCAGGGAAGAGGACAAATGCGCAGGATTATAAAACAGCTTGTGGGTTTTGGGGTCATAGTTCGCACGTAAAATATCGTGATGGGAAATCAATTTTTGCAGTGCGGTCTCTAATTTGTCTTTGGATATATCCTGCCGCAGCAGCAAAGTAACGGATTGGTTGTAATGTCCCAGGTCATGTAGCTTTTGCTGGGAAAACCAGTGCTGAATCGGCAGAGGTTCTATGAACCCGCTGCAATCGTTTTCAGAAAGTGCCGTTTGTTTTGCTTCTTTAATGTAGGAAGCCATGTCCGCTATAACCGGATTTTGGAGAATTTCTTTTACCGACAGCAGATATCCCTGCTCATTCAGCTTGGAAGAAATCTGAATTGCTTTGATAGAATCTCCGCCAAGCGCATAATAGTTGCTGCTCGCCGTAATGTCAGATTCTTCTATATATGTTTGCAGTGCGTCCAGAAGGACCGGAAGATGTTTTGTATCGGTAAATACTGCAGGTGTAGAGATGGAGGCGTCAGGTACAGGCAAACGGGCTTTATCCGTTTTGCCGTTGCTGCTTCGCGGCAATTTTTCCAGCCGGAGAATGAATTGCGGTATCATATAGGCGGGCAGTTTATCCGCCAATAGTGCACGCAGACTGCTTTCCCGATACCGGGGATTTGCAACGATATACAGGCAAATTTGTTTACTGTCCTGATATTCCAATACCTTCGCAGCGGCGCCTTGAATCGTCAGATCCTCCAGTGCGGCATTTTCGATTTCGCATAGATTTACCCGATTGCCTCGTATTTTGATTTCTTCGTCTTTTCTTGTAAGATAAACAAGATTTCCGCTTTTGTTCCAAAAAGCCAGATCTTCTGTTTTATACATCTGTCCGCCGCTGTAGGGATCCAGAACAAATCGTTGCTTTGTTTCTGAATCATTTTGAAAGTATTCTCCTGCAACGCTGACACCGGATATATATATTTCTCCCGGCATGGAGGGGGGAACTGGTTTGCCATCCGGATCCAACAGATAGATCCGGGTGTTGGATATAGGCTTGCCGATTGGTACAGACGGGTCGGTATCCGCTGGATTGTATATATAGTGCATGCAGCCGATGGCGGCTTCTGTGGGGCCGTATTCATTGCAGATTCGGACGTTTCCCGAAAACTTTCCAAGAAGGATTTTGGCATTTGCAGAAATCAGATTCTCACCGCCCAATATGAAGGTATGCAGCGCTGTATTACTGACTGCCGTTTCTGGAATCAGCGGAATGTGGGAGGGGGTTATTTTTAGAATGCTTACCTTGTTTTCCCGGATGATATCCGGGAAAACATTTCCTTCGTCCGGATTGTATATCCGGATTTCTCCGCCGCAAATCAGGGGCAGGAGGATAGAAGTCATAGTAAAATCAAAAGCAAAGGAGGAATATAGCGCAAAGGTTTCTGCATCTTTTTGAATATATGTGTTTTTTGCCCAGCAAAGATAGTTCATCAGATTTTTATGCCGAATGGGTACGCCTTTGGGAGCCCCGGTGGTTCCGGAGGTATAAATCAGGTATGCTGTATCCTCAGGTGCAGGAACATATACAGAAGTGCCGTTTCTGTTTTTTGAGCATTCTTCAAGAGAGATAAATTTTCCTGTATAATCTGCGGGACATGTATCTGCCAGCAGTATGTTTGCCTGAGCGCTGTCTAAAATCTGTTTTATTCGACCGGGAGGGTTATTTTTATCAATGGGCAGATATGTGGCGCCGCACTGCATGATGGCGCATATGGCTTTGATACTATTTTCTGTATGAGGTAGGATCGCAGCGATAATATTTCCGGACCGTACACCGCAGTCTGTCAAAAATGCAGCAAAACCAGAGACCTGCTCAAAAAGCAAGCGATATGAGATTTGTGTCTCTCCCTGTGAAACGGCAATGCGGTCGGGGAAGGCTTTAACAGTATCTGCAAAGAGATCCAGCCAGGTTTTATCGGTGGGATAGGGACGTTTCGTTTGATTGTATTCGATCAGACAATATTGCTGCTCCTTTTCATTGGCAAGGGTGAGTTTTTGCACTTTGCATGTGGGGTTCTGGAGAAGCTGCTTTGCAATCAACAAAAGCCGCTGATATATGTCTGCAATTTGCGCATCGCTGTACAGAGCTGTCTGATAATCAAAATCTAATTGTAAATCATTCCCGTACCAATGGCGGATGATGATTTGCAGCCCGTAGTCCTGCTGTCCGTTATAGAATTCAACATTTACAATTTCATTTTCAGCCATTGTAGGCTGCAGGATGGTGTTGTAATAATTTATGCAAGTGTCAAACAATCTTTCTGAGCCATTTTGAGAGCAGTGCAGATCCTGCATCAGAAGATTATAAGGGTATTTTTGGTGCGCATAACTTTTTTTCAAAGATTTGGACAGATCAAATAACACGTTTTCCGCAGTTTCATAGGGATGGATGGCAAACCGGAAAGGAAGGGTATTGGTAAATGTTCCGAAAATTTGCCGTTCACGACGGGAACTTCTTCCCAGCAGGGGCATGCCGATTACGATATCTGTGCTGCCGCAGGATTTGTATTTATATAGAAAGTACAAAAACGTAAAAAATATGTTTAAAGAGATGTTTTTTTCTTTTATATAAGCTTCTATATTTTTTTGCACAGATGCAGGAACGGTAAAGGATTTGCGTCTGCCATGCAGATCATCCGACTCCGACGGAAGAGCAGCAGGCAGTGGGGAAAACATGTCTGCCCAGAAGATCTGGTCTCGTTTCATCCGTGGGGATTGGAGATACTGTTCTTCCTCTGCAATATAGTCCAGATAGGATGGCTGAGCGTCTATTGGTATGTTTCCGTTTTGAATTTGGGTATAGTATTCTGCAACCTGTTCGGTCAGCAATTTCATAGACCAGCCGTCTGCGATAATATGATGCAGCTTTACAAAGTATGCGGTTTCCCAGTCGGATATTTTGGCAATTGCAAAATAGCACGGCGGCTGATCGGTCATTATAAAGGGCGTTTGCGCACAATTTTGACTCCAGTTTTTGTAAGCCAGGGTCGGATCAAATTCTTTTGTAAAATCTATAAACGGAACTTCATATATATGATCTGATACATATTGATAAACTTGCCCGTCCTTTTCAAAAAAGCATAGGCGGAGCGCCTCATTATTTTGTATCAGCTGCAAAAGGGCCGCACGCAGGATATCTGGGTTGGTATCCCCGAGAATTTTCACTGTTCCGCCAATATTGTACAGGGATGCATTTTTATATTTTTTCTGTGCATACCAAATTCGTTTTTGTGCATTGGATAGCGTATATGTTTTCATGTGCAGTTACCGTGCTTTCTCATGTAGGGGTGATCAGACGATCACGCCGCGTTCAAGCTTGATCATATTATCTGCGAGGTGGAAGAAGCGGTCGTCATGGGTAATAACCACCACGCCTTTTCCTTTTTTCTTGAGGGCAGGGAGCAATTCGGTGTAGAAATATTTTCTGAATTCGGGATCCTGCTCGGCTGCCCACTCATCAAACAGCAGGAAAGGCTTTTCATCCAGACAGCAAATAATATATGCAAGGCGTTTGCGCTGCCCTGTGGAAAGGTTCATGGAATTGAGAGATCCGTCATCGTTCAAAGTAACTTTATTATCAATCCGCATGACTTTCAGCAGGTGTTCCACTTCTTCTTTTTTCGTTTCCAGATCCACGCCATAGAGCTTGTTGAACAGGTAAAAGTCGCTGTAAACGGCAGAGAAGCATTGGTTCAGTTCAACCATGTTGCAGGTATGACCGTTTACCAGTATTTTCCCTTCCTGCACTGCGTAGAGTCCGGTAACAAGCTTACCCAGTGTTGATTTACCGCTTCCGTTTCCACCGGTGATAAAGGTAATTTCACCTGAGCGGATTTCCGTGTTGATGGGGCCAAGGGTAAATTCAACGCTATCCTCTTCTGTTTCCGGATCTTTTGTAATGTAGCTGTATGCGGCACTCTCAAATCGGATGGAAATATCCTTGGGGAGGGGTGGCAGTGCAGATTGCATTTCGCTGTATCCGGTAGAGATCTCATCCAAATCCCGGAGCAGTTTTTTGATACGGTTCAAGTTTACACGGACATTGGTTATAGAAGGAATAATACCGACCACAGCGCCTACGGGGCCGAGAAGATAGAACACCATAAACAGTGTCTGGCGTAGGTCGTTTGCGTTTATACCGACAACAAACAGCGGGAAAATGAATACTACAACACCGAAAATGGCGTTATACATAATTTGACCATATAACCCGTAGTTTAAGAACTTCACTGCAACGGTTTTGGACAGTTCCATTGACAGACGGGAATATTTTTTCATTTCCTGAAGGAATGCGCTTTTACGAAGCCGGCTCAATACAAGTTCTTTGAATCCATAAACCAGATCGTTCATCTGCCCGAAATAGATGTCCTGAATATCCCGGTTCTTTTCCCAGTATTTTTTACCAACTCTGCTTGTCAGGTAACCGACAAAAGCGTTCAGTATGAGAATACTGACAGAAGCGATAAATGCAGGCACACTGATGGAAAAAAGATAATACAGGCAAAATATGAGCGTCATAGCGTTGGAGGCGAAGTTAATGATCATACCGGGCAGGCTTGCGTAAACGCCAGTATCGTTATGAAGCCCGGAATAGAGACGGGGACCGCCGATTTTTTCGATTGCCTGATAGGAGGACGCAACAATTCTATCAATCATTGCAATCCGTTTTTCATAGGCAATTTCGTTTGTCATAACGATCATCTTGCTTTGGAACAGTCTGTTGGAGTAGCAGAAGAAGGACAGGGAGAAAATGAAATAAATAAGCAATTCCTTGGAGTATTCCAGATTTCTGTTGAAGGTTTCATTAATGGTGAAAATAATCAGCGCGCTGGTGAGTCCGTTAATCAGAGAAAGGGGAACAAGAGCCACATAGTTTTTTTCTTTCGATTTTGGAAAATTGAAGGTAAAAATTACATAGATAAAGAAAATAATTCCTGCGAAGAAACCTGCTATGCTGCCGTAAACGATGGTTCGGGAGCCCCAGACGCTGACTGCTTCCCAAGGAAGTCTTTCAAACAGGATATTGGGCAGATAGTACACGCAGAATCCGAAAAACAGCATAATCGGAATAGCGACAAACATGCCGGCAACCTTTGCACTTTTTAATTTTTCATACTGTCGTTTTTTCAGCCCCATTTCTACTGCGGATTTTACCAGCAGCACAAAGAAAAGCACACCCAGAATAACAGATCCGATAAAAATCAGGGAGAATATGGAATCCATAGTTTGGTAGGTGTCGGCTTTATATTTTACAGCGCTTGTCCCTTGCAGTGCGTTGAGGAAATTTCCGGTGATATAAGAAGGCGCGCTGGAATTCTGGTTTGTAAGGACACAAATGCCGATGCCCTCTTCCATGTCAATCACCAGATCAGAGGAGAAATTTGGGTTGGATCCGCCGTGCGTAACATACTCGCCTCGGATGTGCACATTCCACCCGGCGGCATAATAGTAATCACCGTGGGATGCAACGGTACTGTCGCCCATATGGGATTTTTCAATCAGCTGTTCATAGGGCTCCGGCAAGTCGATCCAGCCTAACTGAATCTGCATCCAGCGTGCCATATCCTTTGCTGAGGATATGATATATCCGGCAGGTGTATTTCCGCGGTATTGCGGTGCGTCATATGCGTGGGGGCGAAACAGCTCCGTTTTGAATCCGGCAGATATTCGGTTAGTTTCAGCAGCTTCATTTCGCAGCGTATATGTTTCTGTCAGTCCAAGGGGAATCAAAATTTTATCTTTGATAAAGCTTTCGTAGCTTTGTCCCGATATATTTTGGATAATCAGACCTAAAATGTCATAGTTGATTGTCGCATAGGAGTATCTTGTACCGGGATAAAAATCCAGATGTGTTCCAATTAGGGTGCGAACGGTTTGTTCCAGCGCATCATCGCTGTTGCCTTCCGGAATTGAACCGATTGTTTTGAAGGGCAGACCGGTTGTTTGGTGCAGAACATTTTCGATGGTGACATCAACTTCGCCATCTATTTTCTGCCCTTTATATTTTCCGTGGTATTCCAGTGAAAGCCACGGTATATATTTTTGAATCGGGTCCGAGAGCTGCAGGCTGCCTTCCTGCTCCAGATATAATATGCCCAGTGCGGTAAAGGCTTTGCTCATGGAACCCAGTTCAAATAAGGTATCCGCATCTACGGGTGTTTTCTGATCCTGATCCATATATCCATAGCTTTTCAGCCAAACACCGGATTTGTTGATCACCGCGATAGATACTCCAGGCGTCATAGATTTATCCATTACAGTTTCTGCAATAAGATCCAGATTTTCTAAACATGCTAAAAAATCTGTTTGGTCGTATTCTGCATGGGTTGGTACTGCAAATGCTGATAGCAGCAGGCATGCAGAGAGAATGAGAACGAAAAGTTTTTTCAATGACTTCATGACTGCAGTTGTTCCTTTTCTTAGATTTTAGCGGTAGTTTTGAGAGGAGAATGAGAAAATACACCAGCTGACAGAAAAAGGAGTCTGACGGCTGGTGTTTGTGATATGGGCATGCTGTAGAGATCCTAAACGCATGAAGGAGCGCTTGCAGATTATAAGTACATAAATTTTACCATTTTCGGAGAGAGCTGCATAATTGATTGAATAAAAACGTCTGTGTTTACCATGGAGTTACAGGCGCTCTTGCCATGCGGTTCAGGTTGATCTTATTTTAACAGAGCATTAGCGTATTGAAAACTACCGATGGGTGAGGATGCTTCGTATCATGGGGATAGTGCCGGGACTTTCCGCCGCAGGTTGACAATATATGACTTTTTTTGTAAAATAAATATGCGGACTCATATAAATAAATCAGGCATAAAAATTTTGCCGGACAAGTATAATGATGCAGAGACCTTACAGAATAAGCAAAAGAAAGGAACTTCAATAAATATGAGCAAAATGGATCGAAAGACCTTGACTGTAGTGATTTCTGTCTGCGCAGCGTTTGTGGTGGTATTTGCATTGGCAATTGTTCTTGTCCTGTATACTTCGGATAGAGATCTTGAAGGCGGGAAACAGATGCAGGAGGATGTTGCCGGGGTTTGGATTGCGTCTGTTGCAAACATTGATTTTCCCAGCAGTACAAATCTGGATGCACAGACTCTGCGGGGAGAGATTGACGCGATTGTAGATAAAACGGCAGAGCTGGGGCTGAATACGATATATTTTCAGGTACGTCCCTGTGCAGATGCTTTATATGATTCAAAACTTTTTCCTGTTTCCGCTTTTTTGTCTCAGTCGGGCGAGCTGCCACTGGACACGCTGGAATATATGGTGGAAACTGCACATAAAGCGGGCATTGCAGTACATGCGTGGTTGAATCCCCTGCGGGTTACTACAGGCGGCAGCTTATCTAACCGGGACACACTTCCAGAGGGGCACCCTGCTCTGGAACATCCGGAATGGGTTGTGGAATATGCCGATGGGAAGCTGTATTTTGACTGCGGCGTTCCGGCTGTGCGGGAACTGATTGCGGCAGGTGTACAGGAGATCATAGAAAACTATGATGTAGATGGAATCGTTTTTGACGATTATTTTTATCCCTATCCCCAAAAAGTCACTGGAGAAGATGGAACGACCAGTATTGCAGCCTTTGCGGATGAAGCAACCTTTTCCGAATATGGTGAAGGATATGAGGACATGGGGGATTGGCGCAGAGACAATGTCAATAGCATGATCAAGCTGGTATATGACACAGTAAAGAAAGCCGATGAAAAATGTTTGTTTGGAGTTGCACCTTTTGGAATCTGGAAGAACGGATACGGTGACGAAAGCGGCAGCGAGACCAGAGGCGCCCAGTCGTATTCCGATATTTACTGTGATACGCTGGCGTGGATTCACGGCGGATATATTGACTACGTTGCGCCGCAAATCTACTGGCGGACGGTGGACAGCGCCGCTCCATATGATATATTGTGCGACTGGTGGGCGCAGCAGGTAGAGGGCACAGATGTACGTTTGCTTATATGCCATGCAGCATATCGGTATGAATCGGACTGGGAAAATCCGCAGGGAATTATGACGGAGCAGGTGGCGTATGCAAAGGGGAAGGCGGTATACAGCGGCAGTGTTTTCTACGGATACGATGAACTGCGTCAAAACACAAACGGGATTGCGGACGAGGTGCGGCAGTTGTATGTGACTGCGGGCGCGGATGCCGACAGCACGGAAACAGAATAATCTGTGAATGTATTGTGCAGATTTTAACAGGTATAAAACACCCTTGTATGGAAAAAACCATATAAGGGTGATTTTAATTTGAAAAAATGGGAACAATATGGTATAATGACTGCGAAGCAGTCATTGACGACTGATTCGCATCGGCGCCGCCGCTGCCAGCCGCTTTCGCGGCAGATTGCACGACGTGCAATCAAAAATCATGGTATAATGACTGCGAAGCGGTCACCTGCTGCCGGGCAGTGTGGCAGATTGCGGCAAATCAGAAATTATTTCATCATATTTCTATTTGGCGGCTTGTATTATTGCTTTTTAGAGGCGCTTTGGAGAGGATATACCCACTGGACTATGGCGGTTACAGGCGGGGCATGCTTTCTTGGATTGTTTATCATCAGCGTAAAGGGAAGAGAACTTCCGGTGCTTGTACAGTGTCTTATAGGAAGTATTCTTATCACGGCAATCGAGCTTTGTGCCGGCAGTATTGTCAATTTGATTCTGGGATGGAATGTATGGGATTATTCCGTGCTGCGGTTTCATTTTATGGGGCAGATTTGTCTTGTATATTCAGCAATTTGGTTTTTTCTATGTATACCGGGGATCAAGCTTTGCCATGTGTTTTATCAGCTGCTGTTTGATGTGCCGGACGATTTGCATATAGGAAAGGGGTCAGAAATTCATGAAACACAGGTTCGGTAACGGAAAACTAAAAAAAGCCGCTGCTTTTTCAGCGACGGCTGTTTTGGTTATTGTTGCTGCTATATTTGTGTGGGATGTCTGGTTCAGAGATTACACACAGGAGATGTCTGCTGCCTGTGAGTTTCATTTTATTGATGTGGGACAGGGTGACAGCACGCTTATTTTAACACAGGATGCCGCGGTGCTGATTGACGCCGGTCCCACCGACGCAGGAGAGGAAACAGTGCGGTATATCCGCAGCTATACAGATTCTATTGATTATATGATTCTGACACATCCTCATGAAGATCATATTGGCGGTGCTGTGAAGATTATAAATAATTTGCATGTGAAAAATGTTATAATGACAGACGCATCCAATGATGTTGTCACTTTTTCTCGTTTGATCGGTGTGATTGAGGACAGCGGTGTGCGTGTGCTGCAGGCGCAGCCCGGAAATACATATGGGGCTGACGGAATCAATCTGCAGATTTTGGCGCCGCTTGCCGATTTTGATGATTTTAACGAATATAGTGTCGTGACCCGCGTAGAATACAAAGACGTTTCCATGATCGTTCCTGGAGATGCGGAAACTCGCTCTGAGAAACTGATGCTGGAAACGTATCAGCAGGGTGAACTGGATGCGGACATATTGAAGCTTGGACATCATGGATCCCGCACATCGTCAACACCAGAATTTTTGGCTGCTGTCAGTCCGAAATGGAGCATTGCATCCTGCGGACTGAATAACTCCTACGGGCATCCGCACCAGCAAACTTTGGAGCGGACCGCCGAACTAGGAATCCCCGTGCTGCGCACGGACGAGATGGGTTCTATCGTGTTTGCAACAGACGGGGAAAAGCTGTGGCTTGCAGGAAATCAGTGAATTTTATATTTGAGACGGAGATTATCGGCGATCATTGCAATGAATTCGCTGTTGGTGGGCTTGCCTCGATTGTTCTGGATGGTGTATCCGAAGTATGCGTTTAGTGTGTCGATATCTCCTCTGTCCCATGCTACTTCAATGGCATGGCGGATTGCGCGCTCTACTCTGGAGGTTGTGGTGGAATATTTCTTCGCAACAGAAGGGTAGAGCACTTTTGTTACGGAATTGATTATGTCACTGTCGCTGATGGTGAGCAGGATTGCGGTTCGGAGGTACTGATATCCTTTAATATGGGCAGGAACCCCAATCTGGTGAATGATTTTTGTTACCTGGGCTTCAATGTCCGGAGGAGTCACGCTCACTGCGCCTACGGAAATAGATCCGTCCGCTCTGCCGCGGTAGATGGAAACCACATGCTCGGAAAGGCTGGTATAGTCCAGAGGCTTGGGCAGACAGAGTGCCGCGCCTGCACGGGCTGCTTCGACAAAGATATTTTGATTGGTGACAAGGGATGCGATAATGAACGCCGGCGCGCGGTCTTGTCCGAAGGGCAGGGTCAGCGTCTGACGGATCAGACCGATTCCGTCCAGCCGGGAAAGCCACACGTCTGCGATAACTATATCGGGGTGATTGCGGTTTATGTAGGTGAGCGCTTCTTCTCCATTGGTAACCTCATCAACGAAGCGGATGCCTGCACGCATCAGTGCTTCTTTGCACATTTTTCTGCTGTCATTGTTTTCATCTGCTACTAATACTTTTATCTTGTCCATGGTTTTTTCTCCGTATGTGGTAATTTATGGTAATTGAATTTTACCACAATTTGGTAATTATTGCAAGTATTTACCATGTAAAAATTTTAACAAAATTGGCGGAATTAAATTGGTAATAATTACCAAGCTTTGTTTTTGCGCCTAAAAAGGGCTTTTATGCAGGTTTTGACGTATGTGCAGCGGCAGCGCAGAATAAAAGAAAAAATAGATAAATTATGTAAAAAATGGGGTTTATATGTTGGATTTTCGGAAAATTGAAAAAACAGATTTTGATAAACTGGATGCCTTTTATGAAGCGCAGAAAAAATATGTATTAACTGATGCGCATCGCATCTGTGATTATGCGCCTGGAACAGTAAAAATGTGGCGCACTGCCTATGATATGGAATACGCTCTATTCTGTGATAATTTATATTTAAGCGCAGTATTTGATGAAGAAGGGACACGCAGTTACTTTTATCCGCTTGGTCCGAATAAAAAGAATGGATTGGAACGGCTGCGGAATCACATAGAAAAAATCGGATCCGGAACACTGTCTGTTATTCCCGAGGAATGTGCAGCGCAGGCAGAAAGCGTATTTGGTGCAGATCACATTGTAAAAGATACGCTGCGTGCAGATCGGGATTGGGCGGACTATATTTATTTGAAAAAAGATTTTGAAAATCCCGCGGGCCGCAGGCATCATAAACAGAAAAATCTTATCAATCGATTTGTGCGGGAAAATCCGGATTATACGTGCGAAGCAATTTCAGAAGAAAATGCGGAAGAGGTTTTGCGGTATTACAGAAAATATGCTTTGGATAACCCCCATACCTCCGGTGTAGACGATGCAGAATTTGCAGCGGCATGTGATGTTCTTAGGTATTGGAATTTATATGATATGCGGGGAATAATTCTGCGTGCGGCAGGGGAAATTTGCGGGTTTACGATTGGCGAGGTATACGGTGATACAGTATATGTGCATGTAGAGAAGGCAGAAAAAGAAAAGGACGGCGCCTTTCAGGTGCTGTCCCGGGATTTTTTGCGGAGTATTCATGATCCTGCAGTATTATATGTAAATCGCGAGGAGGATATGGGGCTGGAAGGCTTACGCCGTTCCAAGCTTGCATATGGACCGATTCGATTGGATTATAAGTATACAATGGATGTAGTTTTTGCGAAAAATGCCGATTTGCCGGGGGAATGTGTCCTTTGGTGATTTTGTTCGCGGTTTTTCGATATGAATTTTTTTGCTGAATTATTAAAATAAGTGGAATTAGTTAAATAATTGTTTGCATAAGAAGCCATAAGAAAATTGTCGCAAAGCAACGCAAACGAAATGGCTCCTCGGTAAAGGAAATTGTCGCGAAGCCACACAAATAAAAAAGGCTCCCTTGTGCAAAGGGAGCTGTCACAGCTTTGCTGTGACTGAGGGA
>BLMO01000115.1 GCA_011957885.1 Clostridiales bacterium | reverse complement strand
TATATTGCACATTCCGCATTGCTGATGGGGATGATCGGTTAGATAATATGTATATGCATACGTTGCAGCGTTCGTTCCCATGCTTCGCAAGTCTCCACAGATGGTACACTGCTCGTAATTTACATGGGGATGAGAGCCTTCATACCATACGTATTTGTATGTGTGCGTGTGCGTAAAGGTCGGCGCTCCAGTGAGATAGGCGACAGGGTCTTTCCATGATTCTTCTGTATCATTTTTATCTAAATGTATTTCAAAATGGAGGTGGTCGCCAGATGAGTTTCCCGTATTTCCTATTTGTCCTAAAGGATGCCCGCGATCTATCCAATCACCTGTTTCGACATCAACGTTTGCCATATGCTGATAATATGTATATATTGTTTTAGCCATACCTGCGGGTGCTTGTGGAAAGTCGTGTCTCATAACCACGTAATTTCCTCTTCCAAAATTATATCCTGTGGAAGCGGTAACTACCTGTCCGCCTTGTACTGCGCGAATATCCCAGCTTTGATTGTCTCTTTCCTCTTGTGTCATATGGCTGTTAAGCGTATTTTTTCCAATATCTATTCCTTTATGAAAATCATAAATATAATCTCCTTTCCCAGTTCCAACATAAGGATAATTGCTGTCTGAAAGTTTTATACGATCCCCTTTGTTCTCTCCCACGTATAAATAGCGAGAACCAAAGCCACTGCTCACATCCCTTGGAACCTGCATATAATCAAGCGGCATAGTAAATCCATAAGTATCTGCATTGCTCATTGCCCTCATTGGTGCTCTTGTTTTTTGTGTGGCTTGCTGCGGTGTCGAAGCCTGTACAACATCTACAACCCTATACTCGCCATACAGTTCTTCATTATGAAAAATCTGAACGGTCATACCCGCTTCAATTTCACTCCATTGATTTACGGGAATACCATCCTGCAATACCTCGGCACTGTGATATCCGTCGTCATCCAGAAGATCCTTCAACAGAAAAACCGGCATAATGGAAATTACACCTGACAAAGTCATTGTAGCATCATTGAAATTCCAATTTGAATTATGTGTGCACACAGTGCTTTCGTCGTGCAGTTCTGATGAACAACATTCATCTTGCAGGTTTTCCTCATTATCTGTTTCAGTAATTTTTTCTGCGAAATCTAATTCAGTTTTTTCTAAAGTTTCTGCAAACAGGTTAAGCGGCATAAGCATCGACAACAGAGCAAAAACCAGCATCATTGATATGAACTTTACTTTATACTTCATTTACGTATTTCCCTATTCCTTAAAGTTATCGTCTTGGAACCAAATAATCGGCAATGTAGATTTCGCGAATATCTACACCGGAACTGTGTTCATTCTCAAATATACATTTTACAATCATACCATCTTCAAGATTTCCTGACGTTACTTCTTCCCCGTCCTTGAAAAACTGATAATGTCCGCCCGCAAATGGTATACACTCGGCTGTGTAATCTTCAATGGTAGCATTTCTGGGAACACCCACCGTTTGTGTGTCGCCCCAAACTGTATATTTTTTAGAAGGAGGAGCACCCCGTGATTCGTCCCATTTTGTGAGATTTGTTACGGTATATTCACCATACAGTTCCTCATTAAACTGTTCGTCATAATGATATACTTTGATCTTCATTCCTTCTTCAAGATAAGAATCTCTGACCTCTTCGCCATTTTTATAGCATACTATTTTGTGATAGTGATTGTATGAATTCCAGCAGACACCAAGCATCACATCCCAGATCGTTGTATACTCGCTTAATCCGGATAAAGTCATATTTTCATTATCAAAATATATTTCAGGACCGTGTGTACATTCCTCCATATTAGGATTTTTCCCCGGTCCCTGCCAGCCTGTTTCTTCGGGTTCGGTGGTATCTTGTTCAGTCGTGTCTTCCGTGGTATCTTCCGTAGTCTGCACATCTGTTTCCTTTGTGGATTCCTCCGGTGCGCTGCCGGGTTTGTCGTTCTCATTTGCACATGCTGCAAGAGATACAAGCATGATTCCTGCTAAAAGCATACTGA
>BLMO01000114.1 GCA_011957885.1 Clostridiales bacterium | reverse complement strand
TATAACAGGACGATCCTTTGTGGGAAACAAATTCAAATTTCCATTTTCATCAAAGTCGGAAGCAAGCCCCTGTTTGCTGTCTGTTTCCTGCTTTGAATCCTGTGCAGAATCTACGGTATCGTTCTTCTTTTTATCGCGGCATCCTATTATAGAAATCAGCAGCAGAATCAAAAAAACTCCCGAAAGCACTCGCTTCATAATACCCCGCCTTTCCATGCGTTCTTACCTGAAATTTTTTTATTTTTATCTTAAAAATATACTTTATTTTATCATAAATTCGTGCTATAATCAAGGTGATGTAAAGTAATATTACTTTACATAAAATCTTCAAGGAGGACTTAAAAAATGAAAAAGTGGAAATGTACTGTTTGCGGCGAAATTGTTGAAAGTGAAAATCCCCCGGAGGCTTGCCCTTTGTGTAAAGCTCCTGCAGAAAAATTCGTATTGCTGGACGAAACCGAAACAACTTGGGCATGCGAACATGAAATCGGGATTATAAAAGACGTTCCCCAGGAAATCATTGACGGTTTGCGTGCAAACTTCAACGGTGAATGCACAGAGGTTGGTATGTACCTGGCAATGGCAAGAGCCGCATTCCGCGAAGGATATCCTGAAATCGGAATGTACTGGGAAAAAGCTGCATACGAGGAAGCAGAACATGCTGCAAAATTTGCAGAAATGCTCGGAGAAGTTGTATCTCCTTCTACCAAAAAGAATCTGGAAATGCGTGTGGCAGCTGAGAACGGCGCTACTGCAGGTAAATTTGAATTGGCAAAAATGGCAAAGCAGAACAATCTGGATGCCATCCATGACACTGTACATGAAATGGCAAAAGATGAGGCTAGACACGGCAAAGCCTTCCAGGGTCTTCTGAACCGGTATTTCAAATAAGCATTGATTTTGAGGCCAAAATCGTCTGTATAAACGTTGTTTATACAGACGATTTTTTATGATTTTTGTTTACATATATAACATTTTAATGGTTTTGCGGCAATCAGATTACTTCAACTAATTTTCTGCACAGCATAACCAGATCAAACCGAATCCCCTCCCGACTGCGCCAGCCTCTTCCGGACCATTTCCCCCCCGAAAGATCGTCCCCGCCATAAATCAATATTTTCTCTGACTGTAGTCCAAGTCAGTCCGCAAATGTAGAAAACATCGTTATCGTCCAGGTACTTTTTGATTTTGTCCCTGATCTCCGGATTTGTATAGACCACTCTGGATGGTGCGATATACTGGTAAGAAAAGCCCTCATCTCTGATAGCTCCATCTACAACCAATATCTGACCAACTTCAATATCACGATCTAGGACGCCGCCACCGCCGCAAAACATAACTTTAGTAATGCCCATTGCATTCAAATTTCCTGCACAGGCAGGACACCCTACTTGTCCAAGTGTCAAAAGAACATCAGGCTGCTCTTTAAAGCGATAAATCTTGAAAGGATTTTCCCCGGAAATCAGCCGTTCTTCCACAATTTGACCGCTTTTCTCCAATTAATCCATGACTTCAGGAAAAATGTAATCACCATTTTGTTCGTATCGAACTTCTCTTTTACTAAATTTGTCTCGTCAAATCCCAATATCGGAAATTCGCTTTCCCTAAACATTCCTCTCACCTTTCTTTAATAATTTATGCCAGATCACAATTGTTGTATAGATTTTATCACATACATTTTCTAATTTCAAAGCCTAAAAATTATTGAAATCACAGCGACCTGTGGAATGTAGCGGAGAGTTTTTCGCATAAGCCTTGACAATCCTGCAATAATTTGATAAAATATAAATTAGCATTAAACTTAATATAAGCCGGGGTGTGGCTCAGCTGGTAGAGCGGGTGGTTTGGGACCATCAGGCCGCAGGTTCAAGTCCTGTCACTCCGACCATGCGGAGTGTCCTTATAGGATCTGAGAATCCTTGTAAGGACACTCGTTTTTTGTTTAAAAATAAACATTGCCTTTATCGCTGAACAAACAGCGATCATTTACACAAAGAATTTTTCCTCCCTGCTCCCTTAATAAATCTATATACGTTTGTGCTTTCTGCCAGTCGCGGCTAATGCGATCAACGCTTTTCAAGATAAGCACTTCTGCCTCACCAGAGAGAATCCGGTCTGTAGCTTCCCAAAGTTTTGGATGCTTTAATGTCAAGCCATTGCCACAATCGGCATAAACGCCGACAACAGTATATCCATTTTGATTCGCATAATGTTGAAGTTCCTTTTTCTGCATTTCAAGGTTAATGCCATCATCACATGCGACTCTGCAATAAATACATGCTTTCATGATCATTCACCACCTCATACAGCAGCTTTTGCTGCGGCGTAGCTTAGTGCTACGCCTTTTCTTGTTGGAATATAAACTGCAAGCTCTGTGATGTTGTCCCAGTCAGGAACGTCAAATGTTCCGATGCAATGATAATGGATTTTAATTTCCTGTGTAACTTGCCCGTTCACCCGCTGGGCATGATACACGTCAATATGGTCAATCAGTTCTGTCACCATGCGTTGCGTCAGTTCCCGTGCGTTGGTATAACGGCGGACAATTTCTAAAAACATGTCGGCCGTATATAGCTGACCTGTTTTCTTGTTTAGTTCAGATTTCAACACCTTTATACGCCGTACAAGATCACCTTGCTCCTGCTCATATTTTGCAGACATCTTTGCAAAGCGATCATCACTGATTTTGCCAGAAGCATTATCTTCATAAATCTTTTCAAACAGCACATCCAGTTCCCTGTCCCGCGCCAGCAGCCGATCCAATTCGGATTGTTTGGTCGCTTGTTCGGTCTGTGCCATTGTCATGGAATGACCAATCATTGCTTTGACAAACTCGTCCTCATATTGAGCTGCAAATTCGGTTAACCGCTGGATTTCCTGCAATACTACCTGTTCGAGAAAATCCAAACGGATATAATGGGTGGCGTTGCAGGTTCCCCGTCCGCTGTTGTGGTTGGAGCAGTTAAAATATTGAATAGTGGGGTTTTGCTGATTAAAATGGAAATTCAAATTACTGCCGCAATCTGCGCATTTCAGCAGACCGGAAAAAATGCTGCGCTTTGGCGTGATCGTTGTCGATTTTTTACGGCTGCCTCGCATTAACTTTACCTTTTCGTATACAGCCCGTTCTATAATCGGTTCATGTACATTATAGAAAATCAAACGATTTTCCTCATCATTGACAATGCGCCGTTTCATTTTGTACGATTTAGAATAAGTTTTAAAATTGATAATGTCTCCACAATATTCCTGCAAGGTCAAAATCTTGGCAACCGTTGAATGATTCCAGCAAGTAGCCCGTTTGGTTCCCTTTTTGCCGCCCCGGTTTACCCCCTTGCTCAACCAGTAGTTTGTGGGGGTGATAATACCATCTTTATCAAGCTGTGTGGCTATTTCGCCAAGTCCAAAGCCATCCAGCGTCATTTTAAAAATGCGGCGCACAGTAGAAGCAGCCTCCTCGTCAATAATCCAGCGCTTCGGATTATCCGGGTCTTTGATATAGCCATAGGGCGGCGGGGATAATGGTTCTCCGGCATTGCCTTTCATTTTGTTGACAATCCGACGTTTTTTAGAAATGTCCTTCGCATACCATTCGTTAGATAACCTCGCATAAAGAAGTACAGATTTCAGAGTTCCACATAGCCGACAAAGTTGTAATAGATTTTGATGTCCCGGTGGGTCTCCCCATTGATTTCGTACTTCTCGCCCACCTCGATGCGCTTCACCAACCGCAGGAGCGTGGGGCGGTCCAGTTCCTCAAGCTGGGCATAATCACGGATGACGGCCAGCCATTCGTCGGTGGCCTGCTCGTCCTCCTGGGTGGCCTCCAGTTGGGCGGTGAGCTGCGTCCGCTGTTCCAGCTTGCCCCGGCGTTCGTCCTCATAGCGGTTCATCAGCTGGACGCACAGCGCCTCCGGCATAACGCCCTTCACCTTGTCCTCATAGGCCGACACCACCAGCTTTTCCAGTTCCGCCAGCCGCTTGTCCACCGCTGCCAGCGTTGCCCGGAGCGCCTTTGTCTGCTCCATGCTGGCAGCGTTCTTCTGGGCGAGGATTTTCTCCTTGAGGGCGGCGGGGCTGTTTTGAGCCAGCATCGCCTTGGCGTGGATGTCCAGCAGGAGCAGCTTCGTCAGCACCTTGCAGTTGATGTAGTGCGAGGTACAGACCGCCTTGCCGCCATTCATATACCGGTTGCAAGTGTAGGCTTGAAACTCGCCAAAGTGTCCATCGGTGTGGCGCTTCCGGCTGCGGTAATCCCGCTGATACCGCATGGAGCCTCCGCAATCCGCGCAGTAGAGGACGCCGGCGAACAGGGAGATCACCCCATCACTGCCGGAGCGCCCCTTGGAAGGGTGGTTGTCCAGCCTTTGAACGGCGTCCCAAACCTCCTGAGAGACCAGCGGCTCATGGGTATGCTCCACCTTGATCCAGTCCTCTTTCGGCTTGCTCACCTGCTTGTGAACTTTGTAGGAAACAGTGCCGGTCTTGTTCTGCACCATGTGGCCCAGGTAGACCTCATTCCGCAGAATGGTCTTGACCGTCACATCGTTCCAGTAGGGTGTCTCGCCCCGCAGGTTCGGCCTGCCCTCCGCCATGTAGTAGAAGCCACGGGGCGAGGGTACGCCCTCCTCGTTCAGCGTCCGGGCTATTTTCCGAAAGCTGTCCCCCTGCAAGCGCATATCGAAAATGCGGAGGACAACAGGCGCGGTCACCGGATCGATTTCAAGGATGTGCTTGTCCGCCGGGGATTTTCGGTAGCCGATGGGAGCGTAACAGCCGACATACTTCCCCGTCCGAAACGTGGACTGCTTCACCGCCCGGATTTTGCTGCTGGTGTCTCGTGCATAGAGATCGTTCATGACGTTCTTCAAAATAACCAGCATCTCATTGTTCTTGTGAATGGTGTCCACGCCGTCATTGAGGGCGATGAACCGGCATCCCATCGAAGGGAACACGATGTCCGTAAACCGTCCGGCCTCGATGTAGTCTCTGCCGAGGCGACTGAGGTCTTTGCACAAAATCAGATTGATTTTCCCAGCTTTGGCATCGGCAATCATCTGATTGAACATAGGCCGGTCGAAGGTTGTACCGGAGACCCCATCGTCACAGTAGGCGGCATAGAGGTTCCAGCCCTGCTCCTGCACATAGCGGCTGAGCATGATTTTTTGATTTTCAATGGACACGGACTCCCCGGTTCTCTCATCGTCCCGGCTGAGCCTGCAATAAATTCCAACATTGTATTTTTCCTGCATCTTGTTTTTTTACCTCCCTGGACGCAGGAACATAGCATCTGTTACCTGCTCCCATTATAGCCGCTTTAGCACTGTAAAGCAATAGCTTTCCGCCGGACATCGAAAATTTTACGCCGTCCGCCGTCCGTTCCGCTCCAATTCCGCCGTGTCGATGACCTCGCCCATTTCCGTTTTTTCCGCAAAGCTGCTGGACAGGTGATAGGTCACTCCGTCCATTTCCACATCCAGCCCCAGGTTCAAAAACACGCCCCGGCACCCGCCGTACTCAAAGCCGGGGAGTTCCCCCGCCACTGTGCTTTCCACTGGCCGT
>BLMO01000113.1 GCA_011957885.1 Clostridiales bacterium | reverse complement strand
TCTGATCGCCTACACTTCCATTTTCCTCCGGAGCAAAGGCGCAGGAGGACAGCAGTAGTACTACTGCAATCAGCATGGACAGTACCTTACAATAAATTCTTCCTTTCATTCTCTTGCCCTTCCTTTCTTTTGCCATTTTGGCTTTTTTATCCGAACACAGAATTTTTGTGTTCTTTTAATAAATATATTATATAAAATTATATTATTGTTGTCAATATACTATAAAAACTTTGTTAAATATAATATATATAACCATTTTATTCCAAATTTCATCTCCTTGACATTCAAACGCTTCTGGGGTACAATAAAGTAATCACAAACATTAGCGAGGCTTATATGAAAACACTGCTTATCGTAGACGGAAACAGTATACTCAATCGGGCGTTTTACGGCATCCGCCCTTTATATACAAAGGATCAAATCCCCACCAATGCGGTGTACGGATTTATTACAATATTAAAAAAGCACCTTGACGCGCTCAAACCGGATAGCCTCGCCTGCGCATTTGATTTGCGCGGACCCACCTTTCGTCATAAAATGTTTGACGGATATAAAGCCAATCGCCACGGTATGCCGGACGAATTGGCAGCACAGCTTCCGTGGGCGAAAAAAACGGCAGAGGCTATGGGATTTCACGTAATTACCTGCGAAGGATATGAGGCGGACGATATTATCGGAACGCTGTGTGCAAAGGCAGATACACAGGGAGATATTCACGCATATGTTCTTACGGGAGACCGGGATTCTCTGCAGCTTATTACACCCGCATGCAATGTGATTTTAGTGAAAACCAAAGAAGATATTTTATATAATGAAGCACGCTTTCAAGAAGATTACGGAATCCGACCAGATCAGCTGGTGGACGTGAAGGCACTTATGGGAGATTCTTCTGACAATATACCCGGCGTTGCGGGAATCGGTGAAAAAACGGCACTGAAGCTAATCGGAGCAGCAGGATCGCTGGACGAGCTATATAATGATGAAGCTCTCGGCGGCGCGGGGAAATCCGCAAAGGAAAAACTGATCTCCGGGAAAGACATGGCATATCTTTCCCGGCAGCTTGCACGGATTTGCTGCACTGCTCCAATTGAAACAGAGCTGGATACCCTTGTTTGGAATGGCTACGATGCCGAGGCGCTGACAGACATTTTTACAAAACTGGAATTTACCGCACTTTCCAAGCGCTTTTCTTTTGACAGCAACAATGAAGAAAAAACGGTTATGCAAGAAATTCCTGCACCGAAAGAAGCAAATTCAGCTTTTCTTTGCGGCCTTTCAGGCAATGTTTCCGTATTCATTCAAGACGGGGTTTTATATGCAGCGTCAGACGATGGTTTGTATCAAACACCGCTGACACAGGACTGTGCCGAATTTTTTGAAAAGCCGCGCATCTGTCATGATTATAAAGCAATGTGTTCCCAGCTGACCCCAATGGATATCCATCCAAACTGCCTTTTTGATACAATGACTGCCGGTTATCTTTTGTCCCCAGGTGAAAGTGCCTACCCTATTGAAAAACTGGTGGTTCGGTATCTATCCCGCCAGCCGTCGGAGGAATCGTATACGCGAGCATGGTACGTGCATCAACTATACCCTGTTATGTCTACCGCCCTGGAAGAGGCAGGCATGACTTCTCTTCTGCGCACTGTGGAAATTCCCCTATCCCCTGTGCTTGCCAAAATGGAAGCGTGGGGATTCCGACTGGATACGAAAGGACTGCACGAATACATTGCCCAGCTCACACAAACACAGGATGCATTATGTCAGCGGATTTACATGCAGGCAGGGCGGAAATTCAATATCAATTCTCCCAAACAGCTTGGAGAAATTCTATTTGACGAGCTGCAGCTGCCTGCAGGCAAAAAAACAAAGACCGGGTATTCAACAGATGCGGACACATTGTCCAAGCTGCGTCCGTATCACCCCATTATTACGGATATTTTGGACTACCGTCAGGTGACAAAGCTTATCGGAACTTACGGAGAAAATCTGATTGCATTAGCGGATTCAAGGGGCAGAATTCACACAAAATTCAACCAGACAGGAACTGCAACAGGCAGGCTTTCTTCTGTAGACCCCAACATGCAGAACATTCCAGTACGGGGGGAGCTTGGAAAAGAACTGCGCCGATATTTTATTGCGGATCCCGGCTATGTGCTAATAGATGCTGACTATTCTCAAATCGAACTGCGGCTGCTTGCTGAAATATCCGGCGACCCTGTCATGTGTCAGGCGTTTCTGGATGGAACAGACATACACACCACCACAGCGGCGCAGGTATTTCATGTGGATCCGGAGCTTGTCACCAAAGAAATGCGAAGCCAGGCAAAAGCGGTTAATTTTGGAATTGTATACGGAATCGGAGACTTTTCGCTTGCAGAAGATTTGCATGTATCCCGCAAAACGGCAAGAGAATATATAGACAATTATCTTGCGACCTATGTAAAAGTTGACACGTATTTAAAAGAAACTGTTGAAAAAGCGCAGGCAGACGGATACACAACCACAATGCTGGGGCGCCGCCGTCCCATTCCGGAGCTGGCTGCAAAAAACAAAAATCTGCAGGCATTTGGCAAGCGGGTTGCCATGAACAGTCCGATTCAAGGCAGTGCCGCTGATATTATAAAGCTGGCTATGATCGGTGTTTCCCAGGCAATCGATGAAGCAGGAATAGATGCGCGGCTTATTTTACAGGTTCATGATGAACTGATCGTAGAAGCGCGCCCGGAATGTGCTAAGGAAGCATCGGAAATTCTACGCAGGGAGATGGAAAACGCAGTGAAAACTACAGTGCCCTTGTCGGCGGATCTTTCTGTTGGAGAAAACTGGCTGGATGCCAAATAATATGAAAACCTCCCCTGTTTAGGGAGGTTTTCATATTTAAGCCGCAACCAAATCATTTAAGCCGCTTGCTGATTGTTTAAAATGATAACAGGACAATCCCTCAGACTCGCCAAACTTCATACGCCTTCCCCCAGCAAAGGGAGGTGGCGCACCGCAGGCTCGCCTAACTCCACACGCCTCCCTTGTGTAAAGGGAGGTGGCGCACCGCAGGTGCGGCGGAGGGATTGTCTACCTTACCATCGGTTTGTTAATCCTGCTAAACGATAGTATAACAATCCCTCACCCGCTTCGCGGGAGCTCCCTTTACACAAGGGAGCCTTTTTTAGTTAAGTGCTTCGCAGGAGCTTCCTTTACCGGGGGGAGCCTTTTTGTGGGTACTTCGCGGAAGCTCCCTAGAATCCGCTACGCGGCTCCAGCACAAGGGAGTCTTTTTATTTGGTTAAATACTTCGAGGGAGTTTTCTTTACTGTGGAGATTTTTCAGTTAAGTGCTGCACTGAAGTTTCCTTTACTGGGGAAATCTTTCGTTCACTCTTTGCTGTCAACACACAAAGCCGAGAAGCATAGCTTCCCGGCTTTAATATTCCGTATATTTCCATCATTCCAGTTCAAATGCGCCTGTATAAAGCTGATAATACTTCCCTTTTTCTCCAATCAGCTTATCGTGACTTCCCCGCTCAATGATTCTTCCATGCTCCAGCACCATAATCACATCCGCGTTTTTCACTGTAGACAGACGGTGCGCAATAACAAACACGGTCCTTCCCTTCATAAGCGCATCCATTCCGCGCTGGATAATTGCTTCTGTACGTGTATCAATGGAAGAAGTTGCTTCATCCATAATCATCACCGGAGGATCTGCCACAGCAGCGCGGCTGATTGCCAGAAGCTGCCGCTGTCCTTGTGATAAGTTGCCGCCATTACCGGACAGCATGGTTTGATATCCTTCCGGCATATGCATAATAAAATCGTGGGCGCCTGCAACCTTTGCCGCTTCGATACACGCCGCATCATCTGCATCCAGATTGCCGTAACGGATATTATCCATAATCGTACCGGTAAAAAGATTGGTGTCCTGCAAAACGATTCCAAGAGAACGGCGCAAATCGCTTTTCCTGATTTTATTGATATTGATTCCGTCATATTTGATTTTACCATCTGCAATATCATAAAAACGGTTCAGCAAATTGGTTATCGTTGTCTTTCCTGCGCCTGTAGATCCCACAAAGGCGATCTTCTGACCCGGCTGTGCATACAAGGATATGTTATGCAGCACTGTTTTTCCTTCTTCATAGGCAAAATCTACATCTGTTAGACATATATCTCCACGCAACTTTGTATAAGTGGTAGTTCCGTCCGCATGGGGATGCTTCCACGCCCACATACCTGTTCGCTTGCTGCTTTCCGTCAGCACGCCGTTCTCTTCATCTGCACTGACAAGAGAAACATATCCGTTGTCCTCTTCCTCTTCCTCATCCAGCAGTGCAAATATACGCTGAGCACCGGCCAGTCCCATTACAACAGCATTGATTTGCATAGAAACCTGATTGATGTTTCCGGCAAACTTCTTTGTAATATTCAAAAACGGCACTGCTACGCTGATGCTCAGCGCCATTCCGGAAATACTCACATTGGGAATTCCAGTCATAAGAAAGATTCCCCCAGCAAGTGCAACAATGACATAAAGCACATTACCCACATTGTTTAAAATCGGCATAAGCATATTGGCAAAGCTATTTGCGCTTTTTGAATCCTGGTATAACTGATCATTCAAGCGGTCGAAATCCGCCTTTACAGCGTTTTCATGACAGAATACCTTGACCACCTTCTGACCGTTCATCATTTCTTCAATATAGCCTTCTTCGCGTCCCATCGCCGCCTGCTGCCGAATAAAATATTTTGCCGAATTTCCGCCGATTTTCCGGGTTATAAAAAGCATAACGCCAATCCCAAGCAAAACTACAACTGCAAGCCACAAGCAGTAATAAAACATAATAAACAAAAGAACGGTAAGTGAAATTCCCGATACGAGAATTTGCGGGAAGCTCTGTGAAATCATCTGCCGTAAGGTATCAATATCATTGGTATAATAACTCATGATATCCCCATGGTTGTGGGTATCAAAATAGCAGATCGGAAGGCGCTGCATTCGGTTAAACATAGCTTCCCGCATTTTTTTGAGAGATCCCTGCGTTACAACCGCCATGATTTGGTTAAATGCGAACCCTGCCAGCAAGGATACTGCATATAATGCGCCCAGGATACTCACAAGATATAGTATCTCACTGCCGACACCGTTCCAATCCCCGCTTTGCCAGCTTGTTTCCACAAGCGCAATGATCTTCTGCATAAAAACATCCGGGATGGACATAACTGCCGCGCTGATTACAATCAACACACACACAACAGGAAGAAGCACCGGATAAAAGGAAAACAGCATTTTGAAAAGTCTGAAAAGCGTTCCTTTTTTGCTGCCTTTATTGTTCATCCGTATCACCTGCCTTATTTTGAGATTCATAAATTTCCCGATAAACAGCGCTGTTTTGCAAAAGCTCCTTATGGGTGCCGACAGCGCCGATCCTGCCATCCTCCATTAGAATAATCCTGTCCGCATCTTCCACAGATGCAGTACGCTGAGCAATAATAATTTTCGTTGTTTCCGGAATATACGTTTGCATTGCAGCACGAATCAGCGCGTCTGTTTTTGTATCTACTGCGCTGGTAGAATCATCCAGAATCAGGATTTTCGGCTTCTTCAATAGTGCTCTTGCAATACAAAGCCGCTGCTTCTGCCCACCGGATACGTTGACACCGCCCTGCTCAATATATGTATCATATCCATCCGGAAAAGACATTACAAACTCATGTGCCTGCGCTAAACGGCATGCTTCTTCCAGTTGGGCATCTGTTGCGTCTTTATTACCCCAACGCAGGTTCTCCTTTATTGTTCCGGAAAACAGAATATTTTTCTGCAGCACCATGGCAACCTGATCCCGCAGCGCTGTCAGATCATATTCCCGCACATCTGCTCCACCGACCTTTACAGCGCCCTCCGTCACATCATACAATCTGGAAATCAACTGCACCAGCGATGATTTTGCAGATCCTGTTCCGCCAATAATACCAATGGTTTCTCCAGATGCAATCTGCAGATTGATATTGGAAAGGGTCTTATATTCAGCATCCTTTGCATATTGAAAACTGACACTGTCAAAGGAAACAGATCCGTCCTTCACTTCATACAGCGGAGCATCGGAGCACTGCATGGTGCTTTCCTCCTGCAAAACCTCTGCAATCCGGCGTGCAGACTCGCTTGCCATAGTAATCATTACAAATACCATAGACAGCATCATCAGACTGCTGAGAATCATAAAGCTATAGGTAAGCAGTGCGGAAAGCTGACCCACATCCAACGCCAAACCGCTTGTGGTCACGATCATATAGGAGCCGACCGCCAGAACAAACACAGTCACTGCATTGAGACAAAACTGCATAATCGGATTATTCAGCGCGAGAATACGCTCCGCTCTTGTAAAATCTCTGCATACATCTTCTGCAGCCTGTCCGAACTTTTCTTTTTCAAAGTCCTCCCGCACAAAGGATTTTACTACGCGCATTCCCTTGATATTTTCCTGTACAGAATTATTCAATCTGTCGTATTTTTTGAACACCTTTTTAAACAGGGGCATTGTTTTGCGAATAATTATAAGCAGTGCAAATGCAAGGAGAGGAGCAATAATCAAAAAAATAAAAGCCGCCTTCCCCCCCATAACAAATGCCATTGTAAAAGCAAAGATCATCATAAGCGGACAGCGGATCGCCGTGCGTATAATCATCATATATGCGTTTTGTACATTTGTTACGTCTGTTGTCAGGCGCGTTACTAAAGATGAGGTAGAAAACTTATCTATATTTTCAAATGAATAATCCTGAATCTTATAAAAAAGATCCTTTCGCAAATTGCGCGCCAGTCCGCAGGATGCAGTCGCGCAGGTTGCACCTGCAAGGGCACCGAACATCAGGGACAACCCTGCCATAAGGACCAGCAAAAGTCCGTATTTTGCAAGATCTGAAAGTCTTGCACCTGCCTTCACCTGATTTACCAATCCTGCAGTCAAAAACGGTATGATACATTCCAGCACCACTTCCATAGTAATCAGAATCGGCGTTATAATAGACGTCTTTTTATATTCCCGAATACTTTTGGCTATCATGCGAACCATGTAAAATTCCTCCTGATTTGATTTTTCGACGAAGCATTTCCTAAAATATAAGAAACGAACAGCATTTATCGACAGCATCCTGATAAATGTTGTTCATTGTATATAGATATGAAATTGTCTCATGTACAATTTTACCATAAATGTTTTTTTATTTCAAGTTCTTTTCTATTGTTTATTCTATTTTTAGGATTGACAGCATATAAATGTCGTGATAAAATATAAACGAAATATGACTATTTCATACAAAATAATTTAATTCAGAAAGGATTTATTATGAATTGTCCAAATTGCGGTGCTCCTATCGAGCCAGGCGCGAACTTCTGCAATGCATGCGGAACACAGCTTTCCAATGAAAGCAATAATAACACAGAGGGGACCAGTTCCTTTAATAACACCCCTTTCTTTACTCCGGAGACAGCTGCTCCCGCTTCAGCGAAACCGGTAAAGATTCAATCCAGAAACATTGCAACCTGCATTATTCTGTCTATCGTTACATGCGGTATCTATGGTATTTACTGGTTTATTACCATGGTCAATGACATAAATGAAGTTTCTGAAAGTAACGGACCTTCCGGGGCAGTTGTTTTTCTCCTCTCTCTTGTGACATGCAGTATCTATCTGTGGTACTGGATGTACAAAGCCGGTGAAAATATCAATGCTGCAAAGAAAATGCGCGGCATGGACTGTGACAGCAATTCCGGTATTGTATATCTAATTCTTTCTATTGTCGGTCTTGCTATTGTTGCATATGCGCTGATTCAGAGTGAGTTGAACAAGCTCGCAGAAGAATTCGGTGAATAATGCAATGATCCGACGCCGAAACAAAGCAATTCGCATCGCCCTGATCCTTTTCGGGATCGGGGCGTTGTATGCTTTATTCACATATTTCACAGGCATAGGGATTCCATGCATATTCCACCTGATCACCGGTCTGCAATGTCCCGGATGCGGTATTTCACGCATGTTTCTTTCCCTGTTTCGGTTGGATTTCGCCGCGGCTTTTCATTATAACGGAGCGGTATTGTGCTTGCTTGCGCCCGCTGCCATGGTATGCATTCGAAAGGCTTACCTTTACATTCGCTATAACAGAACAAAGGATACTCCAAGCGATGTGTGTATATGGATTATGATTTTTGTATTGCTGCTTTTTGGAATCGTTCGCAATATTATGTAAGATTCGTAAATCACAAAGCCCCCCTAAAAGAAATGAGCATACCACAAGCATGGTGGAAGGCACATATACAAATAAAGCCTCCCCTGTGCAAGGGGAGGTGTCATGCCATAGGCATGACGGAGGGATTGTCTGCTTGGACTTCAGTTTTATAGATTATCTAAAATGATAGCAAGGACAATCTCTCACCCTCACTTTTCTAAGGGAAACCCCTTCTCTCCATCTAAAAGCAGGGAATGCTAATAGCATTCCCTGCTTTTCATATTCAGTCGAAAACGATAGTCATTCCCTCGTTAGTCAGTTCCAGATCCCATGTGCGTTCCTCTTCATAGACATGTTCATCTTCACTGATATTAGTAGTAAAACACGTAATATGAGCTATTCTTTTAGCGATATCCATAGAAACATCCAACCGAAAAGTTTTCACATTCCACCAGTTGAGCTGCCAAACAGAAAGTTGCAGCGGCTGATCCAGCCCAACTACATAAACCGAAAAATCATACGGTCCGTAATCCCCTGCCTTCAAGGATATTGTCGCCGTATAATCCTCTGTGAAAAAATCGCCCTCATAATTGAAATATTTTCGGGTACGTTCCTCATCAAACTGCGCGCTTTGTCCGTCAATACTGACAGTGATCTCTCCTTTTATTCGATCATCTGCATATAAACGATAATAAGAGGGCTTGTATAAAATGAAGAATGCCAAACACACAGTAATCACCGCAGCAAATGCTGCTAAAATAATGACAAGCCGTTTTTTCATGACATACCGCCTTTTCAAGTTGCGATTTGTAGCGCCAAATCACACTTTCGTAAGCAGCGCCACCGCCTCCACATGTTTGGTACGGGGAAACATATCGCACGCGGCAACCTTTTCTAGTTTATAATCTTTATCCAATAATTTTTTGAGATCCCTGCCAAGGGTTCCCGGATCACAAGACACATACACGATTTTTTTCGGTTTCAGCTTGCAAAGCGCCTGCACCATTTTATCCGAACATCCCGCTCTTGGGGGATCAATCAATGCAAAATCAATAGAACCGTATGTATTTTTTGCAAAATCCGCACTGTCTCCACAGAAAAATCCTACATTGGAAAGCCCGTTTGCTGCAGCGTTTTCTTTTGCATCGGCAACTGCATTTTGGTTTATTTCCACACCTGTAACAAACACGTCTGAATGCAGCTTTGCGATTGCCATCCCGAAAATTCCCGTACCGCAATAAAGATCCACGCCATACTCATTCGGACCGGGATTGATAAACTCCACCGTTTTTTTACACAGAAGTTCAGCAGCGGCTGTATTCACCTGAAAAAAGGAAGATGCAGTAATCTTCAGAGAGAGTCCGAGAAATGACTCCTCAATAAAATCGCGCCCTTTTAAGATCTGCAAATCTGATCCATTTTCTTCAGGATGTTTGCCGCGTCCTGTAAGAACACCCACTACCTGCGGACGGCTCTTCCGGATGCTGTCGGCAAATGCTTCTAATTCTGCTCTGTCCGCATTTTCCCCCTTACCAATCACAACACACAACTGGGTCAAATCCCGATTTCCGCGTATATAAAGATACGCAGGATTGGTTTTTTTGTCTTTGAAAAAGGACTCCGCAGTCTTTGCAATTTCCGAGAAAAGCGGAGGGCACAGCTGACAGTCTGTCACCGGAACATACTGATCGGAGGACTCCTGCAAAAAGGAAATTTTTCCGTTCCCAGAAAAATGGTAGACAGCTTTATTGCGATACCGCACCGGATCTGCCGTCAGAATTTCCTCTACAGAGATTTTTCCCAGTCCCGCACGGCGCAGCGCCGCTTCAACAGAAGCCTTTTTGATTTGTATCTCGTGAGCATAGGTAATATGCTGTAAGGTACAGCCGCCGCACGAATCAAAAACAGGACAGCTCGGCTCGCACCGATGTGAAGATGCCACATCGCAGGACACCATTTCTGCAAGTTTATAGTTTTTTCGGCTGCTTGTAATACGGGCGTGAATCCGATCCCCGTCCACAGCACCGATACAAAATATTACACACCCGTCCTGCTTGAAAATGCCGTTTCCAAGTGTGTTCATCTCCGACACATCGGCAGAAAATACTTCTGATTCCAAAGTTTTGCTTCCTTTATATTATTTTTCCCGCTTCTGCAAGTATGCATCAATGGCGAACGCTGCTGTTTTTCCCGCTCCCATTGCTAAAATTACAGTAGCAGCGCCGGTCACAGCATCGCCGCCGGCGTATACCCTTTCCATAGAAGTAGCACCGGTTTCTTCTGTGACAACAATGCCGCCGCGGGCATTTACTTCTAATCCCTTAGTTGTATTCTTAATCAAGGGATTGGGTGATGTGCCGATTGCCATAATGACTGCGTCCACATCTACAGTAATTTCCGAGCCAGGAATTTCTACAGGAGCGCGTCTACCCCGCTCATCCGGCTCACCCAGCTCCATTTTCACGCATCGCAGCCCTGTAACAAATCCGTTTTTGGGATCCCGCTTGTCTTCGGGATTGTTATAGCCTAAAATTTCTGTAGGATTTGTGAGAAGCATCATTTCAATGCCCTCTTCCATGGCATGTTCCACCTCTTCCCGGCGTGCGGGAAGCTCCTCCATGGACCGGCGATATACAATATATACTTTTTCTGCACCGAGGCGCAGTGCAGTCCGTGCAGCATCCATTGCAACATTTCCGCCACCCACAACGGCAACGCGTTTTGCACGTATAATAGGTGTGTCGGAATTGTCCTGATATGCCCGCATCAGATTGCTGCGCGTGAGATATTCGTTGGCAGAATACACACCCTTCAGGAATTCACCGGGAATTCCCATAAACCGGGGCAAACCCGCACCGCTTCCGATAAACACCGCGTCAAATCCCATTTCATGCAGAAGTTCATCCGTCGTAATCGTTTTTCCCACTACAACATTGGTTTGAATATCCACACCCAAAGCACGCAATGTATCTACTTCTCTGCGCACAATAGATTTAGGCAGGCGAAATTCCGGAATTCCGTATACCAAAACGCCGCCGGGCATATGAAGCGCTTCAAAAACAGTAACCTGGTATCCTTTTTTTGCAAGATCCCCTGCACAGGCAAGTCCTGCGGGACCGGCGCCGATAACTGCCACTTTATATCCGTTCCACTCGGGGCGTATCGGCGGATCCTGTACATACGTATTATGCCAATCTGCTACAAACCGTTCCAGACGACCGATTCCCACAGGTTCCCCTTTGATACCGCGCACACAATGCTTCTCACACTGGTTTTCCTGGGGGCAGACCCGCCCGCAAACGGCAGGCAAGCTGGACGACTGTGCAATAATCTGATAGGCTTCTTCAAATTTCCCTTCTTTAATCTTAGCTATAAATGCGGGAATATGTATATTTACCGGACAGCCAGACACGCAGGGCATATTCTTACATCCTAGGCAGCGCATTGCCTCGTCCATGGCAGTGTCTTTTGTATATCCGGCAGCTACCTCCTGGAAGTTATGCGCACGAACCTCAGGCGGCTGAGACGGCATCGGATTTTTTTTCGGATTCATATTGGCTGCCAAATTACTCAACCTCCTTTGAAAATAAATTACATGTTTTTTCATACGCGTGCTTTTCAAAATCCCGATAGATTGCACCGCGCTGCATCGCTTCATCAAAATCCACGGCAAATCCATCAAAATCCGGTCCATCTACACAGGCAAATTTTGTTTCACCACCGACTGTAAGACGGCAACCGCCGCACATACCAGTACCGTCAATCATAATCGGATTCATAGACACAATGGTTTTCACATTGAACGGCTTGGTAGTAGCCACAACAAATTTCATCATAATCAGCGGACCGATGGCGATGACCTGATCATAATTTTCTCCCGCTTCAATTGCTTCTTTCAGCGGGACTGTTACAACGCCTTGCTTTCCATAGGATCCATCGTCTGTCATTATTGTAAGTCGATCGGAAGCCGCTCGGAATTCCTCCTCCAAAATCAAGAGATCCTTATTCCGGAACCCGATAATTGCATGCACTTCACAACCCAAAGCGTGAAGCTTCTGTGCTACCGGAAGTGCAATCGCACATCCCACTCCGCCGCCGACAATACAAACCTTTTTGAGTCCTTCAGTATGTGTAGGCGTGCCCAAAGGGCCAACAAAATCAGCAATGGATTCCCCTTCGCTTTTCTGATTCAGCTTTGCTGTAGTGGATCCCACAACCTGAAAGATAATCCGCACAGTGCCACCATCACGGTCATATCCGGCAATTGTCAAGGGGATACGTTCCCCATTCTCATCCACACGCAAAATGATAAACTGCCCCGGTTGGGCTTTTCTTGCAACCAAAGGTGCCTGGATATCCATCATTGTGACAGCAGAGTTCAAATTCTTTTTATAAACTATTTTATACATATCGGTTCCTTTCGCATCCGCAAAGGGAAAATCATTTTACAAGATATGACAGACTGCAGTATATTTCCTGCATTCATTCCTTAATATTGTACCATAATTCCGGATATATTGCAACAGCAATAGATAATTTCTTCTTTTTGTAAAATGAAAGTATTACATCCCCACCCGCTAACGCGGAATGCCCCCTTTACACAAGGGGGCATTTCTTTTTTATGTGCAGCGCGGGATTACCGATCTGCTTACTGTACCTGATAGGTGAAGGAAGGTGAAATATAATACGTTTCATCCAACTGGTATACAACAGGTTCAAATTCATATGACCCTTCACAAGTAACGCTAAGGGGAATGCTGATTTTTGCCGGTCTGTCTTTTCCAAGATAGATTACCAGATGATCCAGCTTGCTGACAACAGAATATTCCCTTGTGTATCTTACGGACGTCATGCGCAAATTATTGGGAAGCGCTACTGTGAAATACCCGTATCCGGCTTCCTTTGGAATACCGGAAAGATCAATTTCCAGAAAAACCTGACCGTTCATGTGCAAATCTCCCGAAAGCGATGCTGTGATCGACTGCTGCACAGTATCTCCGTTCAGCTTGTCAACAGAAGTATCGTAATAATAGGTCACATCCATGTTTTCGCTGGAAGATGTAAATGTGATGCCGGACAAATCGTCCGCATTGACTATGATTCGTTTAACCTCTAATCCGTTTACCGTTACTGTCTCCTGCAGATTCTCTCCGGAAACCGTAACGCTTTCTTCTGTGCCCAGCAGCTCCGTATTATTTTTCAGATAGGAGAGCACAGCAAATCGGAGATACAAATCAGACGGATTAGCAGCAATTTGTGCATCCAGCAGCGCTGCAGCATTTTCCCGATCAATAAAGGTTGCTGCCGCCGCCTGCAAGCTCATAGCATCCGCATCTTCTGTTTGCACATAGTTTGCAGCAGCGTTTCCATAATCTCCTAAGAATGCATACGCTAAGGAAATCAGAAGCTTTTCCCGGTCTGTTTCGGCGCGGGACACAAGATATTGCAAATCTACCAGAACTGCGTTTCGATTGGCCGCCTGAAGCAACGCTGTTTCATAAGGATCCGCTCCGCGTGCGGCGGTATATTCCCACCCGCCGGTTCCCCTTCCTTCGATTTCGGTATAATACACTGCCAAAGCTGTAAATACCACATTCGATTCCGCCGACGGCAGAGGAGAAAGCAAATATGCATTGCCGAACTCCTCATGTACAAAATAGTCATCCAAATCGTAATAAGGAACATAATTATGTTCGTCCCGGTACTGATTTTGCAGAAGAAGCGCTTCCCGACTGGCAATCTGTGTATCTAAACGTGCGTTCCACTCGCTCATTAAATAATCCAGATAGCCCTGATACCGGGTCATATCCGAGTTGCAAAATTCAATAACCACAGGATTTTTTACAGGATAAATCGTCTCTCCGTCTTCCACTTTCATTTTTGTTTTGGTTTGAACGGTCAATGCTGTGGAAATAATCTCCACTGTGTATTCCACACCATCCTGCTTTTCTCCGTTTTCTGCACGGATTTGTACTGTGTAGGTTCCCAACGGCAGTTTGCCAAAATTGGCGTATGCCATGTGTGAGTCTGCCGCGGAAGTCGTCACCTCTGCGCCTATTTCCTTGATTGTAAAGGTGAAGTTTGAAACGCCTTCTCCACCAATGGCGCACACGCCCACCACCAAATCGTCTGTTGTCTTTACATTCCTCGGCTCAGTATGCTGGATGAAATAGTCCTGCTGCACACAAACGGACGAGATGTCGGCACCAACTTTTACGCCATGGCTCACAGCCTGTGTTGTCACCCGATAAGAGGTAACCGTATCCGGCAATTTAAAGGTCACTGCAGCATGACCGTTTTCATCGGTAGTCACCGCTTTGAAGTATACTGTATCGCCGAAATTACTGCGAAAGGAATCTGCACCTCCATCTCCCCAGCCGCCCTGCTCTCTGGACAATGTACGATCCTGATAGGTTGAGAAGAAATATTTCTTGTATTCGATGCGTTTAAAAATATTTTCAAAGATTCCAACATCATTTTCTCTCAGCGCAAGCACCGCTTCATTCACCACGCTTATGGAGATCTCTGCCGCCACGCCGTTGCCCCGGGCATCGCAAACGTCAAGCTCCAACGTCACCTCTTCCCCAGGCGCGTAAGTTTCCTTGTCGGCGGCAACTGTTACGTCAAGAGCGTTTTCCTTCGCGTTATAGAGCAGCAACTCAGCCGGGATCCTATGAAAAACGCCGTCTTTAAAATATGCGCCCGCTAAATATGCATTAGGAACAAGATTTTCAGGATAAGTGAAGGAAAGTGTGTCCGGATCAACAACCTCCGCGCTGACCACATCATTTTGCAGCAGCGCGCGGAGAACCAGTCCGTCCAAGACCTGTTCATGGTATTTGTCATACAGTGCGACAGAGACTGTCTCGCCGGAAGAATACCGTCTGGCGTAAGCATCATCGTTGTTATCAACAGAAAATTCGTAGCCGTAACAGATATACGGCGTATCAACCGAATATTCCCTATTTCCCCAATAAGGTAAATCATGCTTTATAAACCCGGGATTATAATTCTTCTCTATTCCATCGTGGCTGACAGCACTTTTGTACCCGGTATTCCTGATGATTCTTTTTCCGGACTGGGAACCGCTGCTGTCTTCGATGAAAAGCTGCATCTCATAAACATATCGAATGAAATCCTCCGGCTGCTTCATGGAGATGTCGTTGAGATCAATTGTTGCGAAGCCGTTTTCTCCGATCAACGTCCATTCCCGGACGACAGTTTCCACCGGATCGCTCTCCTGATAATATACTGGTTCACTTTCCTTTGTATATTCATTGTATCGATAACCTCTTGCATATCGTTCATACTTGCGTTCTATCATACGGACAGTAATCTTTGCCTGATCAATCGGCGTACCCAGCAAAGCAATCACACTGTCGCTGTCAAGATAAGGTCCGCCGCCTGTCGGTTCCAATACAGATATATCGCTGTCCAGATTCAGCTTATAGGCGCTGATCGTGTATTGAGAATCTTCTATCTCATCTTTCAAGATGATATCGGAATAAAACACATACACATCTGCATAATCGATATGATTATTATATTCTGTACCCTCGCCGTTTCGAATTTGGATTCCCATTCGTGTGAAGGGCTGAAATCCACTGAAGGATTCATTCATTGTTTCCTGAACAAGCATGGAAAAATGTGCAATACCGTTTTCATCTGTTACCGCAGTCAGATCGTCTGCATATACCCGTTTGCCGGACGCCGGCATTCCGCTCAAATGCGTAACCTTTACATCAAACTCCAGCGTTTCGCCATTACGGATATAATTTTTATCCAGAAGAAACTCATAGGAATAATACTGTCCGGAATAATCTTTAATATCAACACCGCGCCAACTCACATATTCACCGTCCCGGCGCAAGTATATGCTCAGTGTATCTTCCTTATGATCTGAAAGCTGATAGGTCGCAGTAAAGCAACCGAATTCATCCAGTTTAACAGGGATTTCCTCTTCCACATCTCTCCAGTCACCCAATGTAAGGGTAAACTTTGCGTTTTCCTCCCGGAGCATTTCCGGCGGCACATAACCCCAGATTTGAATCAGATCCGTTTCATGGTACAGTGGCCGGTCTGTATAAATATATCCGTTCAAGAATTCCCCTTCAAAGCTGGAAAAACCGATTACCAGAGGATTTTCCGCTCCTACTGTCGCATGGCGTATTTCTTTGCCATCGCAAAGAGCAAATCGGGCGATTCCGCTTTCATCCGTTTCAGTTGTCTTTTCATCATAAGCTACCGAAAGTCCTTCTGCAAGCACGCCATCCTTTGCCGCCCAGATCAGGGCTTCTTCCCTCGTTTCCAAAGCATAGGCGGAAATGGAGTTTACCTGAAGAAAAACTATGCTTCTTTCCCGGTCCGCCATGTCATAAATACGGGCAATATAATAGCCTTCCGGCAGCGTATCATCAAATACTACAGTATCTTCTGCATTCCCCTGAAGAGACAGGTTCTGCCAAGTGAAAGACAAATCCCCCAAAGACGTACTCTCCACCTGTGCATTCTCATCCAGCAGTTTTGCAATAAAATCCTTCGCACTGTGCAGCTGCTCCATACTGATATGTGAAATCTGCGCATGCCTATCTTTTACCGGATGAAACGGAATTGATACGGCTTCCCCGGGGCGGAAGGTGTAAATTTCATCCCGAGTTATGTGCACCGGTTTATACAAATCAATTTCGTAAGCGGTGTTTTCTTCATCATTGTCAAAAACATTGAAAGAAAAGCTGGAGGGCACTGTGTTTGTCACGCTGTCATTATGATATCCTTCCCGGATACTGGCGGTGTACCTGGTGCCCTTTTCAAGTGGCTGATCCGGTGTAAAGCGCCATGTTTTTCCAATATGTGCCCAAGAGCCGGAAATCTCAGGAGTGATTGAAACATAGTCGTCAAAATTCTCCACATCTCCATAGGACAGCACAATTTCCAGAACGCTTTCCGGCGAAACAGCAAGCGCGCCATCCCGAGGATATGTTTCTGAAACGGTCAGATCATTTTTTGTCTGATATGCCCAACTGTCGGTTACTTTTTCGTTTTTGATCTGCGCCAAATGGATCACCGTATTATCCGGAAACGATTCTTCAGGCTTTAGAAGGAACGCATTCTCATCTATTTTCTCAATCGTATAGTCCACCGGGGGCTCCAGATATATAGACTCTTCCAATTTTTCCTTTGAACCGTTCTCCGTTTGGATCATAAACCCGGTGTCGTTCGCAATCAGACTGGAGGAATAATATGTAGTTGCGCTGGTGCTTAAAATCCGCAGTTCTGCGGGGGAATCGCTTGGCATTTCTATAACAGGATTGCCCGGTTTTTCTGGTTTGGATGTGCGCAATTTAGCATAAACAAACGCTGAAGATAAGAGTACTACTGCGCAGGCAGCGACAGCCGTCATTTGCTTCCATGGAATTTTACGCTTACCGGCAGCTTCACTTGCTGTAAGCTTTTCATCACCAATAAGGCTGATCATTCTATCCATATCCTTCTTTTTCATGCCGTAATACCTTACCTTTCTGAAAATCGCATTCGCGAATCAGCAAAACGAAATTTCGATTCATGAAGCGGCAGTTTATTTTTCACAAAAGCCTTCCCGTATTAAAAACTGTTTGAATTTTTTTCTGGTTCGCACCAGTGTAGAATCCACTTTACTAACGCTCATGCCGTAACGGAGGGCAATTTCCTTAATTGGATCAAAGAACCAGTAGCGCCTTATAAAAATATTGCGCGCATCTTCATGCAGCATCTCAAGAAAAGAATCGATCGCATCTCGCAGAACACTATCTTCATATTCATTATCGATAGCAGCATCTTCTGAAACACACGCATACAATTCATCTAAAGAGGTAACCACGCCAGGATTCCGTTTTTGGGCATGTACGTATTCATAACGTTTTAGAGATAAATTTCGGACAATTCTGCACAGAAATGCAGAAAAAAAGCCAGGTCTTTCATCGGGGATTGCATTCCATGTTCCAAGATATGCATCGTTAACGCATTCCTCTGCGTCCTCCGCAGAAGAGAGAATATTGTAAGCTATATTTTTACAAAGCTTGCCATATTTCAGGTCAGTTTCTCTAATGGCGTCTTCACATCGATTCCAATACAGATCGATGATCTCAATATCTTCCATATAACAGCTCCCCCACTTTTATTGTCATCTATTAACTACGGATTGGATAGCTAAATCCTGCATCTTTTTTTAATTTTTTCATAGTTATTTCATTTTTTGGCAAAATGCCGTACGTATTTCCACATTTTTTATATAAAAGAAAAAAACGCACCTAAGTGCGTTTTTTCCTGCGGTGACTTTTCCACTGGTGACCCGTGGGGGAATCGAACCCCCGTTACCGCCGTGAAAGGGCGGTGTCTTGACCGCTTGACCAACGGGCCGTGGTAGCGGAAGTTGGACTTGAACCCACGACCTATCGGGTATGAACCGATTGCTCTAGCCAGCTGAGCTATTCCGCCACGCGCTTGATTATTATAGCACAGCAATCCGGGTTTGTCAATAACTTATTTCAATTTTTTTATATTTTTTTATTTTAATTTTCATTTCCGCCAAACAAAGATGCCAAAACCTCAAGAATTTTAAATTTCACCTTATATTTTACATTTCCGGTTTCAGTGATTGTTTTATACTGTTCATCGGTAAATCCGGCAGTGATAAACACTTTTTCCCGTTCTTCGGCAGCAGACGTGCACAGGGGTGGATATAACACGCACCACCAGTTTTTCCCTTCTCCTCCGTCAAGAATAACACGCAGAGAGGTATACTGCCCTGCTGGCAGTGTAAAGCCCTCATACACGCGTTCCGGATAGTTTTCCAGTCCAAGCTCTACAGAAACAGGATAATCGAACCCTTCCCGCTGCAAAACCGCTTGTGCTGCAATGCAAATATCATCTTTAGCAGCTTCAATGGCAGCAGCAGCTTCCTCTTGATTTTGGACATTTTCAACAGTTCCTTCCACCACTTCCAGAACCGCATCCCGCACAAGAAGTTTTACTGCCTGATCCTCTTCACTGTCGGAAGCGGCGATCACATGGAGACGAACCATATCACTGTATATTTTTTCTTCCCCATGTACTGGAAGAACGGACATAAACAGAAATGCTGCAAGGACGGACGCGCACAGACAAACCATAACTTTTACTTTCATAATAAGACCATACCTTTCTTTGCTGGTATGGTAGTATTCCCCACTGTTTATCGGTTTATACAAAAAATAAAAAAATTTCAGTACCGATATGGCGAATTAAAAGGCTCCCTTGTGTAAAGGGAGCTGTCATTCGTTCACGAATGGCTGAGGGATTGTTCGCCGCTGCTTTGCAATTCCTTAAACCGATAATAATTATCAAACCAATCCCTCCGACACGCCTTCGGCGCGCCACCTCCCTTTGCACAAGGGAGGCTTTTTAGATTTACAGTAATTCTTCCGCAATGTGATCTATTTATTTGGGGCACTGCGCGGAAAGAACATTGCCCAACATCCGCCCAGCAAGCAATCAAACCAAACGGTTTCTGCGCTCTCCCCGATTGAATGATTCTATATTTAAACAAATCTCCTGCAGGCACCTGTTTCGTGCCTCATAGGCTCCCCATGCCATATGGGGGGTGAGACATACATTATCCTTATGCATTACTCTATTGTAAGGACTGTCGGCTGGAAACGGTTCTTTCGTGTATACATCCACACCAAGTCCACCAAGGCGCCCTTCCAGAATCGCCTCGCACAGTGCAGCCTCATCGCACACCGCTCCCCGGGCAACGTTGATCAATATTGCGTCCGGCTTCATTATGGCAATTCGTTCTTTCGATATCAGATTTTCTGTTTTCGGAGTAAGAGGCGTATGCACGGTAATTACGTCCGCCTGCTTGCACAGGGTATCAATATCCACACAGGTATACTGGGGATCCGGCGTCCGTTTGCACGCGATCACATGGCATCCCATAGCCTGTGCCACTGAAGCCACCTGTCTGCCGATATTTCCGCAGCCTACAATACCCCATGTTTTTCCCGCAAGCTCATGGTACACAGGAACCAGACAGTTCGCCACACCGCTTTGTGTATATGCGCCGCTCTCTACATAGCGGTTGTATGCCGACAGATGCATTGCAAGGGACAGCGCCATAGACAAGGTAAGCTGCGCAACGCTGTGTGTGGAATATCCTACAACATTACAGACAGCGATTCCCCTTTTCTGCATGTCATCCAAATGGATGTTATCATATCCTGTTGCGGCAACACATACCAACTTCAGACGATCCGCCGCAGCCAATACGCTTGCATCTATGCGCACTTTATTGACAATAACGCAATCCACGCCTGCAAGCCGCGGTGCTGTCTCATTGGGAGCAGTAGCGGAATAAGAAACCACTTCACCAAGGCTTTCAAGTCCTGCAAGATCAATATCGTCTCCCAGGGTTTTCGCGTCTAAAATAGCTATTTTCATATTCAAACCAATCCTTTTAAACGAAAAGGCTGACCGTATAAAAAACGATCAGCCCCATCTAATTATTTGTATTTACGTTTTCTTGCTGCCTCAGACTTTTTCTTTCTCTTTACGCTGGGCTTTTCGTAACATTCTCTCTTGCGAAGTTCGGCCTGGATACCGGATCTCTGGCACTGACGCTTGAAGCGACGGAGCGCACTGTCAAGAGTTTCATTCTCTTTTACTCTAATTTCTGCCATTCTGTTTCCCTCCCTTCGCTTGTGCCGTTGAAGTGCAAACACTTCTTGTATATTTTATCGTAAAATCGCCTTTCTGTCAAGTATTATTTTGATATTTCTCAAAGAAACTCACTTTGCAACAATATTGACAATCCTTCCGGGCACGTAGATTTCCTTCACGATGGTTTTACCTTCTAAAGCAGCCTGCACTTTTCCCTCTGCTTTGGCAGCGGCAATTGCTGTTGCCTGATCTGCCTCACGGGGAATCTGAATTGTGGCGCGGAGCTTTCCGCAAATCTGCACTGCGATCTCGATTGTATCGTCCACCGTTTTGGATGCATCATAGGTGGGCCAATCGCTCAACGACAAAAGATTCTTTTCCCCGCACTGCTCCCAGATTTCCTCGCTGATATGAGGCGCAAATGGGCAAAGAAGTGCAGCAAAGGTTTTCATTTCGTCTACTGTAAGACTGCCGACATCGTATATTTCGTTAATCAGAGACATCATTGCGGCAATCGCCGTATTGAACTTCATGCCTTCAATATCTTCTGTCACTTTCTTTACAGTCTTATGGAAGGAGGCCTCCAGCGCCGGCGTTACACCAGTTCCCTTTACCAGCTCCATAAGTCCTGCTGTACGATCCAGAAAACGCTTGCAGCCCTTCACACTTTTTTCAGACCAAGGCGCTGCTTTTTCATAGTCGCCCATAAACAGCACATACAACCGCAGCACGTCCGCACCGTATGCATCTACTACATCGTTGGGATCCACCACATTGCCCTTGGACTTGCTCATTTTATCGCCGTCCGGTCCCAGAATCAGCCCCTGTGCAGTACGCTTTGCATAGGGCTCCTTTGTTGGAACCACGCCGATATCATACAGGAAACGGTGCCAGAAACGAGAATAAATCATATGACGGGTTACATGCTCCATACCGCCATTGTACCAATCTACAGGAGACCAATATTCCAGCTTTTTCGGATCCGCAAGGCATTCTTTATTGTGGGGATCCATGTACCGCAGAAAATACCAGGAGGATCCTGCCCACTGGGGCATTGTATCAGTTTCTCTGCGTGCTTCTCCGCCGCATTTCGGGCATTTGCAGTGAACAAAGGAATCTATTTTTGCAAGAGGACTTTCACCCTCTGTACCCGGTTCAAAGTTTTCCATCTCAGGCAAACGGAGCGGCAGTTCTTCATAAGGAACGCCTACGATTCCGCATTTGTCACAGTGAATGACAGGAATCGGCTCACCCCAGTAACGCTGACGGTTAAACGCCCAGTCCTTCATTTTGTACTGTACGCCTGCTTTGCCCTTGCCCATTTTTTCCAGTTCAGCAATTGCTTTTTTGATAGATTCTTTTTTATTGGTATATCCATTTAAAAACCCGGAGTTGACCATTTCGCCTTCACCGGTATACGCTTCCTTGGATACGTCTCCGCCTTTGATGACTTCGATAATATCTATACCGAATTTTTTGGCAAAGTCATAGTCGCGCTGATCATGCGCCGGCACAGCCATAATGGCACCGGTGCCGTATCCCATCATAACGTAATCGGAAATATAAATGGGAATTTTCTTGCCATTCACCGGATTTACCGCAGACAGTCCTTCGATACGCACACCAGTTTTATCTTTATTCAGCTGGGTACGTTCAAATTCCGTTTTCTTGGCGCACTCTGCACGGTATGCCTCAATTTCTGCCATATTGGCAATTTTATCCGCATTTGCGTCGATCACCGGATGCTCCGGCGCCATAACCATAAAGGTAACGCCGAACAGAGTATCCGGACGGGTCGTATACACAGTAAGTGTTTCATCTATTTCCGCAATGGAAAAATCCACCAAAGCACCGGTAGATTTGCCGATCCAGTTGATCTGCTGCTGTTTCACATTTGGAAGATAATCTACTTCTTCCAAACCTTCCAGCAATTTATCTGCATATTCTGTGATTCGTAAGTACCAAACGTCTTTTGATTTCTGCACCACTTCACTGTGGCAGATATCACATTTACCGCCTTGAGAATCTTCGTTGGATAATACCACCTTACAGCTGGGGCAGTAATTTACCAGCGCCTTATCCCGGAACACCAGACCGTGATCCAGCATTTTCAAGAAAATCCACTGGGTCCACTTATAATAATCCTCTTCTGTCGTATCGACCACACGGCTCCAATCCAGAGAAAAGCCCACTCGCTTCAACTGCTGCGTAAACTTTTTAATGTTGGCGTCAGTAACCTTTCGGGGATGTATTTTGGTTTTCACAGCATAGTTTTCAGTAGGCAGACCAAATGCGTCAAATCCTATAGGAAACAGAACGTTATAGCCCTGCATCCGCCGTTTGCGGGAAACCACTTCAAGTCCGATATAAGCCTTGATATGTCCCACGTGCATGCCGGCTCCGCTGGGATATGGAAATTCTACCAAAGCATAAAACTTAGGCTTTTCACTAAAATCCTGTGCATGAAACGCACCGGCCTGCTCCCATTTTTGCTGCCATTTTTTTTCTATTTGTTTGAAATCATACTTCATTGTATCAGTCTCGCCCCTTCATCAGTCGATTATGATATATACAAATTAGTCTTCGGAAAGCAAACTGCTGATATCCACCGCACTGCCTTCGTCATACAGTTTTTCCAGCTTATAGAAATCCCGCTGTTCCGCATTGAACACATGCAAGATCACGGAACCGTAATCTGTAAGAATCCATGTGTCTCCCCGTTTTCCTTCCGTATGAAGCGGACGGATACCATACTGGGACAAACGATATTCCACCTCATCCGAAAGAGAACTCACCTGAGTAGTGGAGGAACCTGTGCACAAAACAAAATAATCCGCAATAATCGTTCTGTTTTCCACATGCAAAAGATTTAAATCCCGACCGCGTTTTGCATCCAAAACACGCACCATAAATGCGGCAATATCTTTGGGTGTTGGATTTTCGCACAAACAAATCTGCTCCGCCGGCAGTTTCTGATCCATTTCAGACATAAAATATATCCCTTCGTAAATTTATTTTTTCAGACCGATATCAATAGAATTATCTGATATATCCTGTCCGTTATACATTTTGGAAATACAGTCTTCTGCTGCTGCCAGATATGCCTTTTCCATTTCTGCATCTGTTGTATTGCAGAAGCTTTGATTTCGGTCAAAAATATCATCGGTTATCGCAAAATCATATATATTATAATTTTTGTCAATCACATCAATTGCAGCTGCACGGTTCAGCACGTAATAAGAAGCGCCGGAATTTGCACTGGTTTTGGACTCACCGGGAAGCGTCAGCATTGTTACATTGGACAGTTCCAAGCCGAGCGCCTTTTTACCGAAATAAACCATATCGGTAACGGATAGCTCCGTATCCACATGCTCATATACTGCGTTCACAATTTCGCTGACCGTACCGATACTCAAATTGTTTTTGAGCGACTGAATAAAGGCAGTCATGAACAATTTCTGCGCGTCTCCCCGTCCTATATCTCCTTGCACATAATCGCTGCGGAAGCGCACAAACTGTTCCGCCTGATCACCATTCAAAGTCTGCTGCCCTTTTTGCAAGTTAATGAGCAGTCCCTGCTCCTTATCCGGATAATACATATCAAAGGGTACGTTCATATCTACCCCACCGATAGCGTCTACAATTGCGCCAAATCCGTCCAGATCCATTACAGTTGCATAGTGAATCTTTACACACAAGGTTTCTTCAAGGGTAGTGGCAAAAGCGCGCACTGCATCGAGATCCCTATTTTTGCTTTCTTTATCCGTTTGATTATAAGCAGAAGAAAACATGGAATTGATTTTATAATGGCTTCCGCCGTAATCCAAAAAGGTATCCCGGGGAATCTGCATCAATGTCAGATCGCCCTTTTCCGTGTCAAAGCTGATAAGCAAAATCACATCGGCAAGGTTTGCAGCACGGTCATGTCCCAGTACCAAAAAATTATACTTGGTTTCGCCGCTGCTCGGCGGTACATCTTCTTGTGGATCGTCTCCGTTATCCCTTTCCGAATCCTTTACCTTACTGCATGAAACGAGGGAGAGGATCGCCAAGATCACCAAAACTCCTGCAATTATACGTTTTTTCATTTTGCATTCATACCTTTCCGCACCCGCTGCGGGGAGCACGCTGTTTACTTCTGCTGATTATTTCGGCATTTCTGTCTGATTGTTCAAACTGTCCGCATCATATATATTTGTTGTTACTGTTTCTTTATCTGCCAAATACAGATTTCGGATTTCCGGGATATTTTCCGCTACAAAAACCATTTTGGGATCAAAAGAGGAAGTAATATCAAAGTCGTATATATTGAAATTCCCATTAATCAGATCCGCCACGGCCGCCTTATTCATTACATAGTAAGACGCACCGTTGTAACTTTTCGGTACTCCCGGCATAGTCATCATTTGAATATTGCCAAGATCCACACTTTTATCACCGGTGATTCCCAGGAAGTATTTCCCGAAATAGATAATGTCATTCACAGTAACATCCGTATCAACATAGGTAATTACATTTGACGCCAAATCCTTCAGCACAGAACCGTCAATACTATTTTTCAACTGTTTAATGAAAGCGGCAATAAACATCTTCTGAGCGTTTCCGCGGCCGATATCCGCATTTGCATATCCCATTCTATAGCGGACAAACTGTTCTGCCTGCTTACCGTTCAAATGCTGATACCCTTCCCGCAAGTTGATATACAGATTTTGTCCCGGATCGCTGTAATACATATTCTGCGGCACATACATGTCCACACCGCCAATGGTTTCCACAATACCGGAAAAGCCGTCCAAGTCCATTACTGCGCAGTAATGGATCTTCACACACAGATTTGTTTCCAAAAAAGAAGCAAAACCTCTGCATCCGTCTTTTTCCGGATTGCTGCTGCCATCCTTGCGTGCCGCGGTCATATAATAGTTATATGCACCGTTTATTTTATGATAAGAATAATCATCTAATTCTACATACGTATCCCGGGGAATTTGCAGCATGGATATGGTTTGCTGCTCAATGTCATAGCTGATGAGGATAATAACATCCGTCAGGTTCGCGGCACGGTCATGACCCAGCACCAGAAAATTATAGAGGGATTCCTCTTTGGTATCCTGCGGTTTGTCCACCTGTTCTTCCTGCTGCCTTGCAGACGTATCAAAAGGAATGTCTCCAGTGTTGCTTGGCTTATACAGAAAGAACACTGCTGAGGCATACGCCCCCAGCCCAATCGCACCAGCGGCTGCAACAGCGCCGAGCCGCGGCAGAAACTTTCGCAAAAACTTTTTAAATGTACGCATTTTTTCTCCTTTGTATAAAAATCAAAGCGCAGGAGATAAAAACCAGTTGCGCGCTTCTATTGTATCACGATCTATCAGCGCTTTTTCTTCAATCAAGAGACGGATTGTCATATCAAAAGACAGCACCATTGTCCGCCGCAGCACTTCCATTCTATCCTGAAAAGACCCTGCTTTGGAAATTTCCTCATAAAAATATTCCCGCAGTATTACACAGTCTTCAAAAGTACGTGCAGCTTCAATATAATCCGCCAGATAGACAATGGATTCAAACAAAGACATCCCGGTACGACCTGTGGTATGCCACCGGATTCCAGACAGCACCCTGCTGTCTGCAAACTCCGAAAAATCCCGCTGCGCCACAGCTGCCGCCGTCTTTGCATGAAGCAATTTGGGAGCCTTTATATCACCATTGCTAATGATTATACCAAAATTCTGACATAATTGCAACTGTTTTTCCAAATTCAGCCTTTTTGTAATGTCGTGAAGCAGTGCTGCTGCACGCAGGCGGGTTTCCTCTTCCGGCAGAAAAATCTTAGCCAAATTTCCGGCTTCCGCTTCTACAGACAGCGTGTGGGCATACCGTTTGTCCGTCAGATATTCCCGCACCCGCTCCCGCAGAGAGTCGAGCATTTCCTCGGTAATTTCTTTATTCATATTTATATAACCCATTTTCCGTAATATACTTTGCCACTTCAGTTGGTACCAGATGCGAAATATCCTCTCCTGCGGCGCAAAGGGAGCGGATCTGCGTGGAAGATACCGGAAAGGGTTCTTCTGCCAGATAAATCACATGTGCACCGTATCTTTGTTTATAATCCGCACCTGCTTCCTTCAGTACAGCTTCCCCTGCATCTCCTCTTCGCATACACACAACCGTTGCTGCAGAAAAAATCATTTCCGGCTTTTTCCAGGTATCAAAGGAGAGAAACATATCCTCACCAACCAGCAGAAAAAGCGCGTCATGAGGATGTATTCTTTGCAGATACGCAAGTGTTTTATAGGTATAGGATTTTCCCGGTGCACAAATTTCATAATTGGAAACATCCGCAAAGGAACCAAACGCCAACCGCGCCATATCCAATCGAATACCGGCACTTCCCCAGGGATCTGTTTCCTTGTGAGGCGGCACGCCGGCAGGCATAATATACAGTTTATCCAATTCCGCTTTTTCGATAAAAAGCCTTGCAAAGCGGACATGTCCGTTATGGGGCGGAGAAAAAGTTCCGCCAAACAAACCGATTTTCATAATGATCCTTTTTTGGAAGTGGATACTTCTTTCTTATTCATAATACATGGAAAATATAATCAAAGTATGATCATTTTGTTATTTTCTGATGCACGGTACAACACAAACCGGCTTCCAATCACAGAAACAACGTCTGCTCCTGTTGCTTGGGCAAGCGCCTCTGCTGCTTCTCGTGCGCTGTATGCGGCATTATCCAAAACGCGCAGCTTAATCAGTTCCCGCGCCTCCAGCGCATCGGACACTCCTTGAATGATTTTTTCCTCGATGCCGCCTTTTCCTACCTGATAAATCGTATCCAAAGAGTTTGCCATCGCCCGCAAGCGGGCTCTCTGCTTACTTGTCAGCATTTCATTTCTCCCAATTCTGTATAATCTGCAGCAGCGCTGCAAACGCTTCCATTGCTATTCCTCTGTGACTGACAGCATTTTTTTCATCCGCTGTAAGCTGTGCAAAGGTTTTCTTATATGCAGGAACATAAAACAGGGGATCATATCCAAACCCGCCATCACCTGCCGGTGCACGCAGAATCCTTCCGCAGCATTTGCCTTCTACGGTAAATGCTGCAATGGGCATGCCCGCCTTCGCAGATGCAAAAGCATCATAAAAAACCGCTCCATGTTCTGTTAATTCCGTTCGCAGGGCGTCCGGCATTCTATTTGCAGGACATGCATACGCCATAGTACACACAAAAGCACTGCCCCGCTGATCCTCTGATATATCAAACAGATCCTCCAGAAGCTTTTTATTATTCAAAGCATCTGTTGCGCCCTCACCGGCATACCGTGCGGAATAAATTCCCGGCGCACCGGAAAGTGCATCTACACAAAGTCCCGAATCATCTGCAATTCCGACATACCCCACCTTGGCAGGCACTGTCGCTTTGATTACCGCATTTTCGGCAAAACTAGTTCCGTCTTCAACGATCTCTCCCGTATATCCGATATCAGCCAGAGACAGCAGAGGGATCCCGCCAAGCAGATCCTTCACCTCTGCAATTTTTTTCTTGTTTCTGGATGCAAGCACCATTTTTGTCATCACGCAGCCTCATTCCTCAAACAGCGCAGATACAAACATATCCGCGTCAAATGGCTGCATATCGCCTATCTGCTCTCCTACGCCGATATATTTAATGGGAATATCCAGCATTTTCTTTATACTGAACACGGCGCCGCCTTTGGCAGTTCCATCCAACTTGGTAAGCACAAGTCCGGTAATTGCAGCGGATTCTTTAAATTCCCTTGCCTGGATGACCGCATTCTGACCGGTAGTGGAATCCAGAATCAGCAAGGTTTCTCTGGACGCCCCCGGCAGTTCCCGATCAATCACCCGGTCAATTTTGGCAAGCTCCATCATAAGATTTTTCTTATTATGGAGTCTGCCCGCCGTATCTACAATCAGCACGTCTGCATTTCTCTTTTTCGCAGCTGCCGCAGCGTCAAATACTACTGCCGCGGGATCGCTTCCTTCATTCTGCCGGATCAGCTCCGCGCCGGCGCGGTCAGCCCAAACCTGCAATTGATCAATTGCAGCTGCACGAAAGGTATCGGCTGCTGCAACCACAACCTTTTTTCCCTGAGATACAAGGTTTGCAGCAATTTTTCCGATAGAAGTCGTTTTCCCCACTCCGTTCACGCCGATTACCAGAATTACAGAAGGCGTTGTTTCCAAATGGAGCGGCTCACCGTCTCCTATTTTCTCGCGAAGGATTTTCTGCAACGCATCTTTCACATCGGCAGGTTCCTTTAAACGGTCATCTTTAATCTGCTCCCGCAGAATATCAATAATTTCTTCCGCTGCTTCAACACCCATGTCGGAGCAAATCAAAAGCTCCTCCAATTCCTCCAGCAGATCCTCATCTACCTTTACAAAAGCCCGCAGCACATTGTCAACCTGCCCGAATACTGCATTTTTTGTTTTGGAAAGTCCGTTTTTCAGCTTTTCAAAAAATCCCATAAATTCTCCGTTCCGCCGCAACAGCAGCAGTTTAATATGTAATTCTTACTGGGTAAACTGATCCGCCACAGTTTTATCCCGCGCCACGGCCGCTACGTCCAGTGTAAATACCTTTGAAATGCCGCGGCGGGGCATGGTAACGCCGTACAGCGTATCTGCTGTTTCCATCATACCGCGACGGTGAGAAATCAATATAATCTGTAATTCCTTGGAAAAGCGCTTCACGTAATTGGCAACTCTGGTTACATTGACTTCATCCAGAGCCGCCTCGATTTCATCGAAAATACAGAAGGGAGACGGATTCACCCGAATCATCGCAAAAATCAGCGCAATTGCCACAAACGCCTGCTCTCCACCGGACAACAAGTTCAGATTTTTTACCATTTTTCCAGGAGGAGCCGCGTTGATTTCCACACCGGACTCCAACACATGCTCCGGATCTGTCAGCACCAGATGTGCGCTGCCGCCGCCGAACAGTTCCCGGAAGGTCTCGCCGAAATACTGATTGATCTGGTTGAACGCATCTGTAAACATGCGTTCCATTTCCGCGTCAATGGACTGAATAATTTTTTCCAGTTCTTCCTTGGAAGCACCCAGATCCTCCAGTTGTTCTTTCAAATAGTCATACCGTTCCTTCAGTGCACTGTATTCATCAATCGCGCCTACATTTACATTTCCAAGGCTTTTGATTGCGTTTTTCTTTTCGGCAAGCTGCGCCGCCGCTGCCGGGCGGGACGCCTCTGTCAGCACAGGAACATCCATTGCCACTGCAGTACTGTGGGTAAGCTCATACTCGTCCCACAGGCGGCTGGTCATTTTATCTACATTGTCATTAAGTCTTTCCAGCTTTGTTTCATTGGCAGTATGCGCGCGGAACAACAGTTCCCGTTTCGCAGACACATCCTTTGTTTTCAGCCGGATTTCATTCAGTCTGCGGTCATACTCGGCATTGCCTGCCTCCAACCGCACCCGTTCCTGCTCTGCCGCCGCCAGTTCCTGGCGCAGTGTTTCCGTCTGCTGTCCCTGATTTGCAATCTGCTCCTGTATTTGCAGAACAGCACTTCGCAAAGCTACAGCTTCACTGTGCTGTTCTGCGCCCTGGCTGCGGTGTGCATTGGCACGCTCCAAAGATGCGTTCACCGATTCCTGTAAGTTCTCCGCATCCCGCATACGTTCTGCAATCGAAATCTGCAAGACTCCCCGCCTTTCATCAGACTCCCGCATAGCATCATCCCAGGAATTTCGTTCAATATCCGTCTCGGTACGTTTTGCCGCAATCTCTTGAATCTGCTGTTCCAATACCTGCATCTCTGCTTCCAATTGCTGAAGATCTGCGCCGCCCCGGGCTCCCAAAGCAGTAAGCTGTTCCTGATCCGCTGCGAGCTGATCCAGCAAATTGCAAATTACACCGCGGTTTGCCTCATGTTCATCCAACTGAGTGCGCTCTGTCCGAAGCATGACCTCAGACAGCTTTGCCTTTTCATCTTCCTTGCGGCGATAATTCTGAAGCTCCGTAATCTTTGCGTCCAATTTCTGCAAAAGGGCTTTGGACGCGTCAACCTCTTTGTCGGCGGCATTTTTCTGCTGCCGTAACTGATCTATATGCGCGCCGCGGCTGAGCATGCCGGAATCCTTGCGGACGGAACCGCCGGTAAGGGAGCCTCCCATATTGATCTGCTGACCGTCAAGGGTCACAATCCGGATTTTCCAGCCACACCGTCTGGCAACATTGGTTCCGTTTTCAATATTGTCAAACACTGCGATGCGCCCGATAATACTTGCGATTACTTGTTTATACTGTTCCCGGGTTTCCAATAGTTCATCCGCATAGCCGATAAAGCCGGGCTGACCGGCCGCATCCAATAGTTCCCGGGTTCTTATACCGCCCTGTATAGATGTTAACGGATAGAACGTTGCCCGCCCTGCATTTGCGTTTTTCAAGGCATAGATTGCTGCTTTTGCAGAAGATTCGTCGTCTACTACAATATTCTGCATATTTGCGCCCAGCGCCGTTTCCAGAGCAACACGGTATTCCTCACGTACCCGGATCAAATGAGAAACCGGACCGTGGATTCCTTTCAATCTGCCCTCCGTATGCGCCCGCATTACAAAACGAACGCTGTTGTTATATCCGTCGAAATGCTCCTGCATACGCACCAACGCACCGATCCGGCTCGCCAGTGCCTCGGCAGATGCACGCAGTTCCGCTAATTTTTTTCTTTCAATTTCCGCCTTGTCGGACAATGCAAGGAGTTCCCTATCACAGCGGGCAACTTCATCATCGGATTTTTTCAGCGCCGTTTCATAGAGTTCTACCGACGCGCGGCACTGCTCCAGTCCTGCTTCAATTTCTGAAAGCTTGCTTTGATACCGCTTTGTTTCCTCGTCGATTTGCGTCCTGCGATCGCTTTGAGTATGCATGCTGTTTTGCAGTACGCTGAACCGAACCCGCAGTTCTCCAAGCGCGCCTTCCTTCTCCTGCATCTCCCGTAGCGCCTGTGCCAAATTTTCTTCCAATGCGGTCTTTTTTTCTGCGGCAGTCTTTTTTTCTGCTTCAAGGCCGGAAATCTCGCTGCGCAATTCTTCCAGTGTCTGCTCATTTTCCTGCAAACGCGTTTGCAGTTCCGCCGCATATGTTTCTTCCTTCACAGCAGCGTCTATAGCTTTCTCCTCCGATGCGTCTGCCGCCGCCGCCATCGTCGTTTTATGGTCGATATCGGATTCCAGCGTGCGGTAGTCATTTTCCAGCTGATGAATTTGGTCGGTAACTTCCCTGATCTTTTCGTAGAGTTGCCCTGAAGCCTGTTTATTCTCCTGGGAAGCATCAAACATGCGCTCGTACTGGGCTTCCAGCTGAGTTTCCGTATCCTGTGCCATTTCCAATTCATGGGCAGACTGACGGCACTGGATGCCTAATGCGTCCACATCCCCGCGCAGTTTTTCCATATCATACAGCCAGACGGATACATCCAGCTGTTTCTTTTCTTCATATAATTCCAGATACTTACGCGCTTTTTGGGCATCCCGCTCCAGCGGACCCACGCGGTTTTCCAGTTCAGAAAAAATATCCAGCACGCGGGTCATATTTTCTTCCGTTTGAGACAGCTTTTTCTGGGATTCCGTTTTCTTATAACGGTACTTTGAAATTCCGGCGGTTTCTTCAAAAATGCCCCGCCGGTCCTCGCTTCGTTTAGAAATAATTTCCGCGATTTTACCCTGACCGACAATGGAATATCCTTCCCTGCCGATTCCTGTATTCATGAAAAGCTCGTATATATCTTTCAGGCGGCACGCCTGTCGGTTTATCAGATATTCACTTTCCCCGCCCCGGTAGTACCTCCGGGTTACAGTAACTTCCTCATGGGGACAATTGAGCTTGCGGGGCTTTTCAGAATCGTCAAAGGTTACGGATACTTCCGCAAAGCTCATGGGACGGTGCCCGTCCGCGCCCACGAAAATAACATCCTCCATTTTACTGCCGCGGATGTTCTTTGTGGAAAGCTCTCCAAGCACCCATCGCATTGCATCCGTAATATTGGATTTACCGCTTCCGTTGGGCCCTACTATAACAGTAGCGCCGGGATTAAAATGCAAAACTGTTTTTTCCGGGAAGGACTTAAATCCATGCAGTTCCAGTGTTTTCAGATACACGGCGCCACCTCTTTTTTCATAAATTTCAATTTCTTATAAAACGCCAATAGTAATATTATATCCGCATAGGGCTTTATTTTCAAGAATTTTCACAGATTTTGCCCCTGTTTTTTCCAAAATACGCAGTTTGTTTTCCTTTTTCTGTCCGACAGCCATGGAGGTACATCCCGGTGGGACAGAAATTTGAAGGTGTTTTTCCCGTACCGATCCCACCAGCTGCAACACGGCTTCTATTTTATGTAAAAACACACGGGAACGCACCATTTCCCCAAGCGCCGGATGATGGGGACCTGCAAAATATGTATCCGGATCATGCAGTCCCTGTCCGTCATGCAGCCCGATTTTCAGGCACGGCACACCGTGCGCGTCAAAAACCTCCAGCACTGCGGAGCTGCGGGAAACCGCTTCTTCCACGGACAAGGGACTGTACAATCCTTTTCGCGTCATATCGGCAAGGGCAGTATTTTGAAAGACAATACACGGATAAAGTCTTGCGCCGCTGGCGCCCATGCTGCATATACGCTTTGCCGTTTCTATTTCAGACTGCCCGTCCGATCCGGGAAGCCCTGTCATCATCTGCCCCACAAACGGAATTTCTGCGTTTCGCAAAAGCGCACATGCCTGTACTGTATCGGCAGCAGCATGTCCCCGCCTGCAGGCAGTAAGCACACGGTCATCCATACTTTGTATACCAAGCTCCACCGCACATATGGGATAGTGCAGCAGGATCTCCACAATTTCCGGGGAAATATAATCCGGGCGGGTAGACAAACGAATGCCGCAAACCGCACCACGCTCTGTATATTCCTGCGCGAGATCCAGTAGCCGGAGCATTTGACCCCTATCAATTCCGGTAAAGGATCCGCCAAAATAGGCGATTTCGCAGGTGCGCTCCCCCATTGTAGCCAGCGCGGCATCAATATCGCTGCGAACAGACGCTTCGCAAAAAGAATGGGCTCCCGTAATCGTGTGCTGATCACAAAAAACGCACTGATTCGGGCAGCCCATATGCTGTATAAAGATCGGAATGTTGCTATGCTTCACAAGTAGGCTCCTTTCCTGCGGCGGTACAAGTTATAGCGGAATGAATCCGGAGAGGTTCATTCCGCTGCAGTTACTTCTGTTCCGGATTTCCGAAAAGCTCCAGCGCTTCCTTAGCGGCATTCTGTTCCGCGGCACGCTTGGTATTCCCGCTCCCGTGTCCGATCACATTGGAATTCAGCCGTGCTTCCACCTGAAAAACCTTGTCGTGATCCGGTCCACTTTCGCCCACTAAAACATACCGCAGCTTTTCCCCGCTTGCCTGCTGCACAATCTGCTGTAATGCTGTTTTATAATCTATGAAAGATGCATCTTCCCCGGTAAAGGCAATTTCCTCCTGCACAAAGGGAAGCAAAAAAACAGCTATTTTGTCGCAGTCATAACCGGAATCTATATAAAACGCGCCGAGCAGGGCTTCAAAAGCATCCGCCGTAATGGAAGGACGGTGTCTGCCGTCGTTTTTATCCTCTCCGTGCCCTAAAAGCATATAATCTCCCAGGGAAATTTTTGCTGCATATTTTGCAAGCGCCTTTTCACAAACGACTGCTGCACGGATTTTTGTAAGATCCCCTTCCTGCCGGGAAGCAAACTCTCTGAACAAAAACCGACTTACAATCACAGACAAAACGGAATCCCCCAAGAACTCCAGCCGTTCGTTGCACTGACTGTCTATCCCTTTGGAACGCAGTTCATTTGTATAGGAGGAATGAGTCAGCGCCGTTTGCAAAAGTTTCCGGTTGTGAAAAGTATATCCGATTGTTTTTTCCAGAGAACTGGAATCCAATGGCAGTTTTACATTTTCAGACATGGCTAAACTTCCTTATCATACATAATCATATCGCGTTATTATTCTGCCTGTGCGCCAACGAAGGACAACTCCGCCATGGCGCGTGCCGCACCGCTTTCCAGATACCGCACAGCCTGCCGCACCGCGTTTGCAACAGTCGGTGCATCGGAATTTCCATGGGCTTTGAACACAGGCTTTGCAATGCCGATAATCGGCGCGGCACCGTAAGCGGAGGCGTCAAAGGTATTCCGGATATTCCGAAGTCCCTTTTTCACCGCCAGCGCTGCAACCTTTGTTACAGCATTCTGATAGAATAATTCCTTGATCATACCGAAGAACATTGCGCCCATGCCTTCTGTGTATTTCAAAAGGATGTTACCGGTAAATCCGTCCGTAAGCAGGATATCGCATTTTCCAAACGGAACTTCTCTTGCTTCCACGTTCCCGACAAATTGAATACCGGGAAGCTCCTTCAAGATTTTATAAGCAGCCGCTACCGCAGGCGTCCCTTTGGTTTCCTCACTGCCGATATTTAAAAGTCCCACTCTGGGGTTTTCCACACCAAGAATTTTAGATGCATACACCGTGCCTGTCAGCGCCCACTGGGCAAGATACTCCGGCTGAATGGATGCGTTTGCGCCGCTGTCCAGCAAAAGAACCGGCGTTACAAAAGGCAGAACGGTTCCGATACATGCTCGATGCACACCCGGCAGGCAGCGTACAATCAGGGATGCGCCTGTGTGCAGCGCACCTGTATTTCCGGCAGATATAAACGCGTCACCATCCTCGCGCAGCAGTCTCAGACCTGCGCCCATAGATGAATTCCTTTTCGATTTCAAAATGGACATGGGGTCGTCTTCCATAGTAATGACTTCCTCCGCATGTACAATCTGCACGCCGTCCAAGGTCACATCCGCTTCTTTTGCCGCACTGCGGATTTTTTCTTCATTCCCGGTCAGAATCAGTTGCGCCTGCGGATATTGTCCGGCGGCAAGCGCCGTACCCTTTACCACTTCCAAGGGAGCGTAATCGCCGCCCATTGCATCCACTATGATTTTCATATGTTAAAAAATCCTTTATCCATTAAGTTATCTATTTCATCCAAAGCACGCTGCGCATAAAACGCATAACGGATTTTTTTACCGCCTCGGATCTTTTCCGGCGGATTTGGAATAATACCAAAGTTTGCATTCATTGGCTGAAATGCCGCTGCTCCGCCCTCGCTTACGTAACGTGCCATAGCGCCGATCATAGTCGTATTCGGGAATAGTGTTTCTCCTGCGCCAATTCCCCGGCGTGCGGCGGAAATTCCTGCAACAAATCCGGAAGCCGCCGATTCCACGTATCCTTCTACGCCTGTCATCTGACCGGCAAAAAAGAGATTATTCCGCTCCCGCATAGAATAATCGGCGTTCAGCAACATCGGTGAATGCAGAAACGTATTTCTGTGCATTACACCGTATCGCATAAAAGCAGCATTTTCCAGACCGGGAATCATCCGAAACACACGCCGCTGCTCCGGAAAAGTCAGATGCGTTTGAAAGCCTACCAAATTATACATAGTGCCTTCCCGGTTTTCCTTACGGAGCTGCACCACAGCGTAATATCTTTCATCCGTTCCGGGGCGGCTGATTCCTACCGGTTTCATGGGACCGAACCGCAGCGTATCTTCTCCCCGGCGCGCCATAACCTCCACCGGCATACAGCCTTCAAAAACCTTCAGCTTTTCTCCTTTTTCAAAGTCATGAAGCTGCGCTTCTTCAGCCGTAATCAGCGCTTCATAAAAAGCTGTATATTCTTCCTTATTCATCGGACAATTGATATAGTCCGGTGTTCCTTTGCCATATCTGGAAGCAAAAAACGCTTTATCCATATCAATGGTGGAATAGTCTACAATTGGTGCTGCCGCGTCAAAGAAAGAAAGCTGTTTGCCGCCTACCAATTCTGCAATTTCACCTGCCAGCGCATCGGAAGTGAGAGGACCAGTTGCAATGATCGTGATTCCATTCTCAGGAATTTTTGTCACTTCTTCTTCTATAATCTGAATTTTCGAATTTGTACGGATTTTTTCCGTGATATAATCGGAAAAGGCAGTGCGATCCACCGCCATCGCACCGCCGGCAGGTACGCTCGTTGCTTTTGCAGCTTCCATGATAAGCGAACCCATGCGGGCAAGCTCTTCTTTTAAGAGACCCACTCCGCTGGTTATATCTGCACTGCGCAGGGAATTGGAACAAACCAGTTCTGCAAATCCCTTGTATGAATGAGCGGGTGTCATTTTCTTCGGCTTCATTTCATACAGCACCACATCTGCTCCTAGGCGTGCCGCCTGATAGGCTGCTTCACAGCCTGCCAGACCTGCGCCGATTACTGTTACCGTCATGCCTGTGCATCCTCTGCAGGGAGATCCCGTTTATAGCCGCAGCCGTCTTTTTTACAAATCAGCATATTTTTTCCTTTTTTACGATAAAGCATTTCTCCGCAGTCCGGGCATTTCTCCGCAGTTGGTAAATCCCATGAAGAGAAGTCACAATCCGGATATTTTGAACAGCTATAAAAAACCGTTCGGTTTTTTCCGTATTTCGTCACAAGCGGACTGCCGCACTGGGGACAGCTTACCCCAAGTTCCTTTACCTTTTGCTTGGTAAATTTACAGGTGGGATATTTCACACAGGCATAAAATGCACCGTACCGCCCGGAACGCAGCACCATATCGGAACCGCAGACTTCACATTTGAAGGGGGCGATTTCCGGCTCTTTCCCCTCCGTTCCCTCTTCTTTTTTGTTGAGAGGCTTGGTATTCTTGCAAGTAGGGTAGTTGGGGCATGCGGCGAATTTGCCATACCGTCCCTTTTTCACGATCATTTTACTGCCGCACAGCTCGCAGACAATATCTGTTTCTTCTACAGGAAGCTGTATATCCTCTTTGGAAACGGTGCTTTGCGCCGCTTCCAGTTCTTTGGCAAATCCATCGTAGAAGCCGGACAGCACCGACTCCATATTTTCCTTACCGTTTTCGATACAGTCCAACTGATCTTCCATAGAAGCTGTAAACTGATAATCTACAATATCCGGGAAAGACTCAATCATAATTTTCGTAGTTACTTCGCCAAGCGGAGTAGGAACAAGGGATTTTCCCTCACGGGTAACATATCCTCTGGAGTTGATTATCGTAATAATCGGGGTGTAGGTAGAAGGTCTGCCAATTCCCTTTTCTTCCAAAAATTTAATAAGGGATGCTTCTGTATAACGCGGCGGCGGCTCTGTAAAATGCTGAGCAGGCAAAATATTCTTATTTTCCAGCATATCGCCCTTTTCCACAGCCGGCAGACGTTTATTTTTATCTTTTTCCTCTTTTTCTTCCTTTTCCGATTCCAAGGTTTCTTCGTATACAGTCATATATCCATCAAAGGTTACTGTATAACCGGTAGCACGGAAAAGATATCCGGCACACTCCATATCCAATGCAACCGTTGCAAGCTGCGCGTTTGCCATCTGACTTGCCATAAACCGATCCCAGATCAACTTATACAGGCGATACTGATCCCGGGACAGATGTTTTTTCACCTTTGCAGGGTCCAACGCCATAGAGGAGGGACGAATGGCTTCGTGCGCGTTTTGGGAATTGGCTTTAGATTTATAATTACGTGCTTCCTTCGGACAATATTTTTCGCCGTATTTATCCAGTATATATTCTCTGGCGGCAGTCTGAGCTTCCGCTGCAATCCGCAGGGAGTCTGTACGCATATAGGTAATCAAACCCTGCACACCGCCGTCGGAACCCAAATTGACTCCTTCATACAGTTCCTGCGCTACACGCATCGTACGCTGCGACTGGAAATTCAGCTTTTTGGAAGCTTCCTGCTGCATGGTGGAAGTTGTAAAAGGCGGGGCGGGAGATTTTTGCTTTGTTCCCTTGCGGATATCTGTAGCGGTAAAGGTTTTTCCCTTCACTGCGTCACAAACTGTCTGTGCTGCCTGTTCATCAGGAAGCTCCATTTTCTCCTTTTTCCCTGCTCGTCCATAGAAACGAACTGTCAGTTCTTTTCCTTTCGCTGTAGCAAGTACTGCATCAATTGTCCAATATTCTTTCGGATTGAAAGCACGGATCTCATTTTCCCGTTCCACAATGATCCGCGTTGCCACAGACTGAACACGTCCGGCAGACAATCCGCTCTGCACCGTTTTCCACAGAAACGGGCTGAGCTTATAACCAACGATACGGTCCAGAATCCGGCGCGCCTGCTGTGCGTTCACCAAATCCATATCCAATCCGCGGGGTGCCTTAATCGCTTCCTTAACGGCACTTTTGGTAATTTCATTAAACGTAATACGTTTTACATTATCAACGGGGATTCCAAGCGCAGTGGACAAATGCCAGGATATGGCTTCGCCCTCCCGGTCAGGGTCAGTTGCCAGAAATACTCTGTCAGCATTTTTCGCTTCCTTTTTCAGTTCTTTAATCAGATCCCCTTTCCCGCGAATATTGATATAATGGGGACTGAAATGATTTTCTATATCAATTCCAAGTGTAGATTTAGGTAAATCACGAACGTGACCTTTAGAAGCAACAACGCGGTAGCTTGGTCCAAGATATCCTTTGATTGTCGTTGCTTTTGCAGGAGACTCCACGATAACTAAATTGGTCATTCAACAACCATGCCTTTCTTGACTTTGTGCCCATCAGCACAAGGAAAGCCGTGAAAAAGCGTATTTGAAGCAAGACTGGCTCCATTTTTCACGAAAGAAATTCTGTCATTTTTATATGTGATATAAAAGGTATATGTGACAATTCACGGTTTATTATACGCATCTGTCCTCTTTTTTGCAAGAGGAAATGAAAAATATATTATCTCATTCATCAGGATTTGGTTCCCTGCTGGATATAATATCCGATGCGCGTTTCAGAAAATATCCTCCGGCGCCTGCCTCAACCGCGCCTGCAATTTCCAGCATTGTCATAGAAGTCATAACCTGCTGCAATGGAAATCCCTTGCGGGCAATCTCGTCCGGCAGCATAGGCACATCCGGCTCCATTGCCTCGTAGATTTTCAAATCTGCCGCATCCAGCGCATCCATATTGATGGGATTGGGCTTTTCTGACTCTTCCAGCGGCGGTAAAATCGGCGCCTTTCTGATTTTCTTCGTTTTCTCCGACCGGGGGGCATTCTGCTGTGCAGACCCATCTGCCCAAACAGCTTTCCTATCCTGACCGCGCTTTGCTATCTGATGCCTGCGCACAGCACCATCCACATCTACCGGAAGCTGCGTCATCGCTGCTCTGCCCACTTTCAGGGTATGAGGATACAAGAATTCATAGTTTGAGACAATATCTATGGCTTTTGTAACAGGCACTGCTCCCTGTGTCAGCAAGTAATTTGCTCCATCGGAGTTCTTGTCACCGACACGTCCGGGCACGGCATACACATCACGTCCCTGATAAAGCCCGTGACGCGCTGTAATCAATGCGCCGCTTTTCATTTCTCCCTCAATCACGCAAACGCCCTGTGAGAGTCCACTGATAATCCGATTGCGTATTGGAAAATTACATCCATTGGGGGAAACGCCAGGAGCATACTCTGTAAGAATCGCGCCGCTATGCTTGACATGCTCAAACAGGGATTGATGCTGTTTAGGATAAATCACATCAATTCCGCAGCCAAGCACCGCTACAGTTACTCCGCCTTCTTCCAGAGCCGCTGCCATGGCAGCTCCGTCCACACCCAAAGCAAGTCCGCTGATCAGGCACGCCCCTGCACGCGCAAGACCGGCACCGATCTCACATGCCATTTTCTTACCGTACTCTGACATTGTGCGTGTGCCTACAACAGCGCAGCTGAACAAATTGTCAAAGTCCGGAAGCGATCCCAGACAATACAGCACCATAGGCATATCCTGCAGCGATAAAAGACTTTTGGGATATACTCCATCGCCGGGAACGATCACCTGCGCACCTGAATCATCGCACCATTTCAGGATAGATTCTTCTTCCGCTATATCCTTGCGCAAAAGTCTGGCAAGAACTTTATTTTCAATACGCACGCCGCAATTCGCCAGATCCTTTTCTTTCGCCTTGTACACTTCTTTTGCACTGTGAAACGCCCGGACAAGACTGACCGCACACTTACTGCCAACACCGCATGCATGGGACAGCCAAAGCCAGTATTTTCTTTCATCTTTCATTTTTATATAGCGCAGCAGAGGTTTTACCTTGCAGCGCCCTCCCAATTTGTAAGCTTTATTGCAGCTTGCTGTATTCCCACAAAAGCACAGCTGCCGCTGCTGCTGCATTCAGGCTTTCTGTTTTCTCCGTCATGGGAATCTTGATCGTTGTATCGCATAAACGAAGGGCAATGTCAGAAACGCCGTGTCCTTCATTTCCCAGAATAAGACAATCCGCTGGAAAAAGCACATCCTTCCCCAATGTAATTCCTATATCAGACAGTGCCGCCGCAAGAACGCGCCGTCCTGCCTGCTGTAAGCAAGGAATTGTTTCTTCAAGGGCATCACAGGGACTGACAAATATTTTGAAAAAAGCTCCCATGGTAGCACGGATCACTTTCGGATTATATGCATCTGCACATTCATGCAGAAATACCCGATCAAATCCCAGTGCAGCTGCGGTTCGGATAATAGTCCCAACATTCCCCGGATCCTGCAGTCCGTCCAATATGCAAATCCGCTCACCCGTCAAATCCGCAGGAATTTCTCGAGACTCCATTTGTATAACAAAAAGAATACCATCGGGCGTGTGATCCTTTGTAATTTTGTCATATGCAGGTTCTGAAAGGATTATACATGCACCGCCGCTGCGCTGTGCAAGCTCCGCATATGCTGCATCCTGCTCACGATCCTGCCGCAGAACCACATACGCAACACTCACGCGCCCACAGGCTTCCGCACACAGCTTATACCCTTCTGCAATATACAGTCCCGTTTTATCCCGTTCTTTTTTCTCTGCAAGCTTGGCAAATGAAATCACAAGGGGATTGGTTCTGGATGTAATATAGGTTGTTTCCATTGTGCCTCCAAATCAAATCTCATATCGGGACTACTAATAAACAATCTCTGTCTGCAATGAAAAGAACCCACGCGGGAGATCCCGTTGGGTTCATTTTTGCGATCAAAGCGCGGCTTTTGCCTTTTCAACAAGAGCTGCAAACGCTTCCTTATCCGCGATTGCGATTTCAGAAAGCATTTTTCTGTTCAGATCAATGCCGGCCTTCTTCAAACCGTTCATGAACTGTGAATAATTCATGCCGTTTGCCTTTGCCTGCGCGGAGATACGCGTAATCCACAGCTGTCTGAATTCTCTCTTCTTCTGCTTACGACCGATATACGCATAGTTACCGCTTTTCATTACGGCCTGTTTCGCCATCTTGAAATGCTTGGATTTAGCGCCCCAATATCCTTTGGCTGCCTTTAAAATTCTCTTTCTTCTCTTGCGCGTCATCATTGCGCCTTTAACTCTTGCCATTTTATTCTATTCCTTTCTGTCCATTCAGTTTCATATTACCCGCTGCAGGCGGGCAGGAAAATACGCACACAGAGCGTGTCCTTATTTCATAATAAGCCGTTTTACGTTTGCTTCCATTGCAGGGCTTACATAATCTGCAGAACGAAGACGTCTCTTTTGCTTCTGTGTTTTGTTTGTGCTCAGGTTATGGCGATGCGCACTGTGATATCTCTTAACTTTGCCGCTGCCTGTAACGGTAAACCGTTTTGCTGATGCCTTATGTGTTTTAATTTTACCCATTTTCCTAAATCCTTTCTATACTCATGCAGTCTCCGGTGATCCGTAAAACTGCTATCGTGAACATTACTGTACAGCCTGATCTGTTTCCTGCGCCGGCTTTTCCTTTTTCGGAACGTTTTTCAGCGGTGTAAGGAATACGATCAGCTGTCTGCCTTCCATAGCGGCTTTTTTATCCGCAGTGGAAAATTCGGAGCACGCCTCCTGAAACCTTGTAACAACTTCGCGTCCAAGATCCTGATGTGCCATTTCTCTTCCTTTAAAACGCAGGCAGACACGCACCTTGTTTCCGTCCTGCAAAAATTTGATGGCACGCGCAACCTTCATGTCAAAATCGTGCTTATCAATCCGGCAGGAAAGCTGGACTTCCTTCACTTCGACAATCTGCTGCTTTTTCTTTTGCTCCTTTGCACGTTTGTCCTGCTCATAGCGGAATTTTCCGTAATCCATAGCACGACATACCGGCGGAACAGCCTGCGGCGCAATACAAACCAGATCCACGCCCTTTTCATAGGCGTAATCCTTTGCCTGTGCAAGGCTCTTGATACCCAATTGCTCACCCTGCTCGTCTAAAAGCCGGACCTCTTTTGCACGGATATCATCATTGATGAGAAGTTCTTTTGCGCTGATAGTTGGCACCCCCGATTTCAAATAATAAACTCTTGCCGGATATACCGGTCATACTGCAAATAAAAAAGTGCGGAACAACTCCGCACAAAACCCATGCCCCGCCTTGGAGCACACGCTTTATTAACCGATGTGCAGTATACTGACACGGTGAGAACGGAGCACGTTCTTCTTCTTTTACTCAGTTATTTTACCACCATTTGCAAGCAATGTCAATAGTATTTTTATATTTTTACAAAATAAGTCAATAAACTTTCTTGGCATGGATAAAAAGCCCCGGCAAATGGAATTCTGCAGAGTGCAAACAGTAAAAGGCTCCCTCGTGTAAAGGGAGCTGTCGCGTAGCCCCATATAAACAGGCTCCCCTAGCAAAAAGAGTTCTCGCGTAGCGCAACCATAAACGGGCTCCCTTGTGCAAAGGGAGCTCCCGCGTAGCGGGTGAGGGATTGTGATACTATCATTTGGCAGGATCAACAAAGCAAAGCATTTCATAAACAGCCCCTCCGTCATGATCGCTATGCTTGCGGCATGACACCTCCCCTTGCACAGGGGAGGCTTTTGCTGTTTGGTTAGCCGCAGCATTCTCCCTTACACAAGTGATGCCTTATCATTTTGACTCCCCTCCACTACAGCAGACTGTGTTACTAAAATGCGTAAAGCATATCCCGCCGGGGTTCCCGGCGGGATATGCTTTATCCTTCTGCAGCTGCCTTTTCTGCGTGGGAGCGGTTACATATCCGATGTATAAAAACATAAAAACACCACCCAAGCACTGCACCGACAAGTCCCAGCAATATGTCGTCTATATCAAAAGAACCGGTAGTAGTAAAAAGCTGCATCGCCTCTAACACTGCAATCGTGCAAAGCTGTGTTAGCAAAAAGGGCAAAAACCGCTTCATTTTATCGAACAAAGCAGGGAGTAAAGCCCCCATCGGCAGGAACAGCAGCAAACTGCCAAACAGATTTCTCCAAATGATATCATTGTTCATCATTCCGCCGGTCAGACTCGAAATATAAAAAGAAACAGATGAAAACGGAACAAGGTTGGTATTTCTGCCTACATATTGTCCCCACGTTCCAAACGACATCAACGAGCGAAAGCGGTTAAAATAAAGCAATACAAAAACGATCAGATAAATTGCTCCAATAATTGCGCACACAATGCGAAATCCTTTTTTATCGGATTTGGATTCATTCATAATCTTATAATTCTCCGTTACTAGATATTTTAGCAAAAATTACGTACCGCCATATGCATTATCTGCGCTTGCAAGATATCTGCCAACACGAACACCGTTTGACTTATATAAAGAAACCGTAAATAATGCATTGGAGTCATCATAATAAGAATCCGTTGCCAAATCATATACCCGTGCTCCGGTATCAATTCGTACCGTATTACTGTTTGCAGTAAACTTTCCAGAAGTTAATGAATGACGAAAATAAAAGGTAAATGAGCCATCACTATTGATCCGTTCTCTTGGATCAGTAGGAACAAAAGTAAAGTTTCCTTCCGGTAAATCTTCAATATTGTTTTCAGCTGAACACACTGTTACAGTGCATGCCACCAACATAATAACGGACATTACCAACGATAAAATCTTAGTATTGGCTTTCATAATTTTTCTTTTCCTTTCCTATAATTGTTTTTAACTTTCCTATAATTGTTTTTAACTTTCCTATAATTGTTTTTAATATAATCATCCCAGAACAGAAACAAAGCCCATTGGTATCACCCCATTTCCCTTTTAAAAATTATAACACTAATATTTGGAAATGTAAATATAATTTTCCACCAAAATACTAAATGATTTTTTGTATTGTTTTACTTATTCGTTTATATCCCACACCGCTGTACCGAGCAAATTCTCCCGCTGGGCAAATTCCATTTTACACTGCACTGTTTCCGGAGTGTCATACCAAATATCATATACGCCCGGTGTGAGCATACTGCCATTACATATTTGCAGCGGCGGATCCCACTCCCGAATAATAACCGTTGCGTTCATCTGCATCATTACCGGATCAAATCGAACGGCAGCAGTATACTGCTGCAAAAGAGTTTCGATATCTTCCGCCGTAATATTCATATTGCCTGCCGGATCTCCCATTTTGGTATACCGTGCGAAAAGAGACATCCCTATTACAATTTTATTTTTGGGTATTTTCAGATTCAAAAAAAGGTCCGCAGCCGGTATGGAAGCGCTCCCCGGCAAAATTACAAAGTAATCCACAAAATGCGAAAAGCCCGAAAAATCGGACATATGACCGCAAGTCTTTACCGTTACCGCAACCGTTTTATTACATCCCACTTTTTTCCGAATGAGCCGAATAAACTCCGCCACTGCATCTATATTCTGTTTCGATAGATCTCCTATATCTATGGTTACACCGTCTAAATGATATTGCTTCATGAAATAAACAAGCCACGTGCCAAGCATGTTCCGAATTGCCGCATCAGAGACTTGGACTTTCAACAGCGGAACCACTTGCATTTTTCTTTGATGCGCTTCATTTACCAAACATGCCAAATCAGACTTCCATGCCGACAGGATCAGCAAATTGCCATGCGCATCCGTTTCAAAGCAGCCTGGACAAACTGTATGCACGGAATACTTTCCGTAGTCCAGCATTTGTATATACGTTTCCCTGCTGCCAATACCCATCAAAATAAGATGCCCCTCTGTTATACCGCACGGTGTGTTTTCATTTCGATTACCCTCCGCAATGCGCTGATACCACTGTAAATTTTTATTTTCATCCTTCTGTATACTGCGTATGCATTTGCGAATCCAAGCAATCGGCATGTTATGTAAAGCAGCATATACAGTGCTCATCTCCTGCCGTTTTTTTAAAATCTCCGCCGCACCTTCTGCAGGATCGAACATTTGATATGCTTTTTGCGATAAAAGCTGTGCGGTGTTTCCTTTATAAAACCGATATATTTTAGACAGCATTTGTAAATGCCGCTGCGCCGTCTGCTTCACCCCACGCGCCTGCATTTTATCACGCCGGGTTTCCAGCTCAGACTCCAGCGAACTGCAAATCTGCACTTCCTGATTTTTTCCAAGCAATGCAGTTTCCAGCATATGTATCCTATTCTGTAAAACAGATTCATTCATAATAAAAGATCACCTCTTTGCACATATTGTATGTGCAAAAAGATGATCTCGCCATTGCTCCAAAACGATACTATGCTTATGCTTTTGCTTTTTCAGCATCCTTTGCCCGGATTTCCGTACGCCGAATTTTTCCACTGGTCGTTTTCGGCAGTTCGGTTACAAATTCTACAATACGAGGATACTTATACGGTGCCGTTACTTTTTTAACGTGGTTCTGCAATTCCTTTTTCAGTTCATCCGATGCAGTATATCCTTTTGCAAGCACAACCGTTGCTTTAACAACTTGTCCGCGAATCGGATCCGGTGCAGCCGTAACAGCACATTCCAAAACGGAAGGATGGGTCATCAACGCACTTTCCACCTCAAAAGGTCCGATCCGGTAGCCGGAGCATTTAATCACATCGTCTCCGCGTCCTTCAAACCACAAATATCCGTCCGAATCCCGCCATGCAAGATCGCCGGTATCATACATGCCGTCTCTCCAAGCTTTCTCCATAGCCGCAGGATCTTTTCTGTAATCTGTAAACAGCCCTACCGGATGCTCGGCAACTGCATTACGCACAACGATTCTGCCAACCGTTCCGTCCTCGCAGGAATTGCCTTCCTCGTCAACGATATCAATATCGTATAAAGGAGACGGAAGTCCCGTAGACCCCAATTTAATCGGATCCCAACCAAAATTTGCCATGATAACGGAGGTTTCTGACTGTCCAAACCCCTCATGGATTTCCAAACCTGTAGCTTCTTTAAACCGGTTGAATACCTCCGGATTCAGCGGTTCACCCGCTGTTGTGCAGTGATGAATGGAGGTAAAATCCCCTTTGGACAAATCTTCTTTAATCAGGAACCGATATATGGTAGGCGGTGCGCAAAAGGTAGTAGGACGCACCTCACCAATCACACGCATAAGAAAATCGGGGTGGAACCGCCCGGTATCAAATGCAACAACCGCACTGCCGGCAATCCACTGACCGAAGATTTTTCCCCAGCCGAATTTTGCCCAGCCAGAATCTGCCATGGTGAAATGAACGCCATCATCCTCTACATGCTGCCAATATTTCGCGTTGGTAATATGACCCAGCGGATATGTAAAATTGTGGGCAATCATTTTAGGCATTCCCGTTGTACCGGAGGAAAAGTAGATCAGCATGGTATCATCCACATGGGGCGCGTCATTTCCGGCGGGACGCACAAACTCCGTGGAAGCGGCATGCATTTGCGCACGGAAATCCAGGAACTCGTCTCCAAACCGTGCAGCAACGTCATCCCCAACCAACGCAACCGTATGCACGCCGGGACAGTCGTCTCTGCTTGCACGCATATGCTTGATTACTTCATCATCTTCCGCCATGCAGACCATTTTTACATCCGCACACTCGCAGCGATACACAATATCCTTGGGCGTAAGCTGATACGTTGCGGGAATCACAGTTGCACCCAATTTTGCAAGCGCTATAATAATCAGCCATGCTTCCGGGCGTTCCTTCATCATCATCATTACGGTATCATCCTTGCCGATTCCGCAGGAAGCAAACACATTGGCGCACTGGTCGGAAAGACGTTTCATATCACCGAAAGTAAAACGTGTAACCGCATCGCTTTCGTCCACATGGATCAGCGCCTGCTTTTCCGGGCATAACCGGGCATATTCATCTACTACATCATATCCGAAGTTAAAATTCTTCGGAACATTTACTTTATAATTTTTCTTAAAATCCTCGTAGGAATCAAATTCGATGCGGGGCAAAAACTTGGACAAAAGATTCATTAAAGGTACCTCTCATAATATCAAAACAAAATCAAAACCAAAGCTATATGCAAAAAGCATTTATTCATTGATAACCGTCAGAAATTCCGCCGGTGCGTCTGCACAGTGCTGACCGTGGGGAATCGCCGGATTAAAATAAATACTGTCTCCGGCATGAAGCAAATGCTCCCGCTGTCCGATTGTGACAATGACAGAGCCCTTCAGCACAAAGTTGAATTCCTGTCCTTCATGGGTAACCAGCTCCGGCTTCTCGTCAGTGGGCTGGAGAGATACGATCATCGGTTCCATTTCCCTGCCGATGAAGTTATATGCAAGGGAGGTAAACTGGTATCCGGCAAATCGTTCCACGCTGACGCCGCGGCCACCCCGGACAATCGTATAATCAGCCATCCGCGGGCTGTCGCCACACAGAAGAACCGTAGGATCCACACCGAATTCGCCGGCGATCAGGTACAGCTTACCCACAGGGATATCATCCTCTGCATTTTCATAAGCCAGATATTGCGCCTCGCTGGTCCCGATATTTTCGGCTATGACCTTCACGGGAATATCCAAAATTTCGCGCATTTCCCGCACGCGCGCCGCAATCATTTTCAATTCGTCAAACATCATTTTCCTTCCTTTCCAAAACATTCCTTTACTGCATTGATTGAAGCTTTATGCAATACTGCCGATTCAGCAACCCTGTAAAGCGATTGTAAACAATCCCTCAGTCGCTATCGCTTCGCTTGACGACAGTTCTCTTTGCTTTTTCTGAATTTACGCCTCCTCTGTGCAAGGGGAGGTGGCGCACCGTAGGGGTGGCAGAGGGGTTGTCCATACAAAGCTGTCAATTTACTTTTTCTGCAAAAAAGTTCCAAAACAATGGAATCAGTAAAATGATTTCAGATTATTATACCATATAAACTTTCAATTGACAATCCTTTTTTACATCAATATCTATAATTTATACGGTCACACGCCGGAATTTTTATTTATGATTTTGCATACCCCGCTATTGCTTTTTAACTCGGGATACCGTATAATAAAAAATATGACATTTGCGAAAGGGCAGTAATTTACTTATGAAAACAGCTCTACAAAATTTTTTGAACGCATTTCCATATCCTCAAGATGCTAAAACTGCGCTTTTACAGGATCTTGAACGAATTCTTTCCAATCCGGATGCTTCCCGGCAGTTTTTGTCTCCCATTAAAGCATACGCACAAGGACAGCCTATTGATTTCCCAGCCGCACGTCAGGATGCAGCTGCGGCTGGCGCCTCGGTCGGCGTTCACGAGTATTCTGCTCATTTTCTTCTGTATGCTTGTCTTACAGAACCACTGCGGCACAGGTATATGGAAAAAGGGCTGGACGAAGCTCTATGGCACGATTCTGTGATGGATCTCTATTATAAACTAAATGAATGTCATGCGGTCTATGGAATCTGGGGCAGCTTTGTGGCATTCTGGTTTGACCGCTTCTTTGATATGACCCGCTTTGCACTGGGCAGACTGCAATTTGAAACTACAACATTTTATCTGACCGACTCCTACAACAAACACGGTTTGCATCTGAAATACGGTGAAGGCGAACTGCTCGGTGTGCATATTCCTTCCGGAAGCCGACTTGGATATGAAAGTGTGCTGGATTCTTACCGGCGCGCTTATCAGTTCTACAAGCACCTGACTATAGATGGCGTGCTTCCTATCATCTGTGAATCCTGGCTTCTGTACGATGGACTGGAAGAATTTCTCCCGCAGGATTCCAATATTATTCGTTTCAAACAGGATTTTGAAATATTAAAAAACGTGGAACATCCCGCCTTTGAAGACTGCTGGCGAATGTTTGAAGTACAGTATACGGGTAATCCTGCCGATTTGCCCAGAGACACTTCCTTGCGGCGCAGATATGCAGACTGGATTGCCGCTGGCGGCATCCCTGGCAGCGGATATGGAATTCTGCTGTTTGACGGCGAAAAAGTTATAAAATAAATACATAGGAGCAAGAATATGAGAGCAATTATTTCCGTAGTCGGAAAAGATACCTTTGGCATTTTGGCAAAAGTCAGTTCCGTTTGTTTTGAAAACCGCGCCAATGTGGTTGACGTAAATCAGTCTATTCTGCAGGATATGTTCGTTATGGTCATGATGCTGGATATATCCGATGAAGGTTGTGATTTCCTGCGGCTGAAAGGCGATCTGGAAGCACTGGGGACGCAGCTCGGTATGCAGATCAATATTATGCACGAAGATATCTTCAATTCCATGCACAGAATCTGAAAGGGGTACCCATGCTGAATTTAGGCGATATAATGGAAACCATCAATATGATCCAGAACGAAAATCTGGATATCCGCACCATAACCATGGGGATTTCTCTTCTGGATTGCTGTGACAGCGATATTGATGTTTCCTGTAAAAAGGTGTACGATAAAATCCTGCGCAAAGCCGGAAATCTGGTTCGCACAGGTGAGGATATTTCCAAGCTGTACGGAATCCCGATTATTAACAAACGTGTATCCGTGACGCCCATTGCCATGCTGCTGGCAGCAAGCGGCGGCGATCCGGTCAAGTATGCAAAAACGCTGGACCGTGCCGGCAAGGAAATCGGCGTCAACTTTATCGGCGGCTACTCTGCGCTGGTACATAAAGGATTTTCCGCCGGGGATCTGGAACTGATCCGCTCCATTCCACAGGCGCTGAACGAAACGGATCAGGTTTGCTCATCCGTAAATGTAGGTACCACAAAAGCCGGAATCAATATGGACGCTGTGGCGCTTATGGGAAAAGTAATTGTTGATGCTGCCAAATGTACGGCAGACAGAAACTGCATCGGTCCTGCAAAACTGGTGGTATTCTGCAACGCTCCTGAAGACAATCCCTTTATGGCAGGCGCATTTCACGGAATCGGCGAACCGGACTGCGTTATCAATGTAGGGGTTTCCGGTCCCGGTGTTGTGCGGGCAGCACTCACCAAATACCCGGACGCAGATCTGAATCGGGTTGCGGACATTATCAAAAAAACAGCTTTCAAAATCACAAGAATGGGACAATTGGTCGGCACAGAAGCATCCAAACGGCTGGATGTTCCCTTCGGGATCGTAGACTTGTCCCTGGCGCCTACTCCTGCTGTCGGCGACTCTGTTGCCCATATTTTAGAAGAAATGGGGCTGGAAATGTGCGGCACCCACGGCACCACTGCTGCACTGGCACTGCTGAACGATGCAGTAAAGAAGGGCGGCGTGATGGCGTCCTCCAATGTAGGTGGATTGTCCGGCGCATTTATTCCCGTTTCTGAAGATGCAGGCATGATTGCCGCAGCGGAAGCAGGTGTTCTGAGCATCGAAAAGCTGGAAGCCATGACCAGTGTGTGCTCTGTAGGTCTGGATATGATCGTAGTTCCCGGCGACACACAGCCGGAAGTGATTTCGGCAATCATTGCAGATGAAGCCGCTATCGGTATGGTCAACACAAAGACAACTGCGGTACGCATTATCCCGGCAATCGGCAAAGATATTGGAGACACACTGGAATTCGGCGGACTGCTGGGCAGTGGTCCGGTAATGCAGCTTAACAAAAATGAGTCTCCTGCAAAATTTATTGCAAGAGGCGGACGAATTCCTGCACCATTACAAAGCCTGAAAAACTGATAAAAAAACCGCCTTGCAAGGCGGTTTTTTATTAGTCTATAAAATTATCTGTTAGGAATATCTCACAAATTATTGTATTTATTCACTATATATGCTATAATAAATCCACTTGTTATTGGCTTTTTTAACAACGAATGATAATTTACATAGGAGGATCTGTACTTTTCCTTATTTTATGGAGGCTGTGCAGCACAAAAGATATGAATTTTGATTATTCCGGAGAAAACGCAAAATCCGCCCAAGAAGCAAATGAATTGGTGCAGGCGCTCATTTCAGAAGTAGAAAAAGTCGTGGTCGGAAAGCATAACGAAATTGTCATGCTGGTTACATCCATGCTGGCAGGAGGACATGTCCTGATCGAAGACGTTCCCGGCGTTGGAAAAACCACTTTAGCAGCAGCGCTTTCCAAAGCTGCAGGGTTATCCTTTAACCGTGCACAGTTCACCCCGGATGTCATGGCGTCCGATATTACCGGATTCAATATTTACAACCGCTCCAAAGAAGAATTTGAATTCCGCAGCGGACTTGTCATGTGTAATATTCTCCTTGCCGATGAAATCAACCGCGCGTCTCCAAAAACCCAATCCGCCCTTCTGGAGGCAATGGAAGAAGGGCAGGTTACCGTAGATGGGAAAACCTATGCTATCCCCGCTCCCTTTATGGTAATCGCAACCCAAAACCCTTCCGGCTATATCGGTACATATCCTCTGCCGGAAGCCCAGCTCGACCGGTTTATTATGCGTTTGTCCATGGGATATCCCACAGAAGCAGAAGAAATGGCAATCCTTGCAGACCGGAAAACGGAAAATCCCCTGTCGAAAATTTCCTCCGTTACAAATGCGGATTCCATACAAAATCTGCGCAGCATCGTTTCAGGTGTAACGGTCTCCGGCGAAATCAGCCGATATATTGTACAGCTGGTCAGCGCTACAAGAAATACAAAATCCATCACGCTGGGAGCGTCTCCCCGTGCATCCCTTGCACTGATGAAGCTCTCCCAGGCGTATGCATTCATCAAGGGCAGAGACTACGTTCTTGCAGAAGATGTGTCCGCGCTGTTCATCCCTGCCGTATCCCATAGAATTATGCTCAGTCAGGAAGCACGGCTGAATCAGACCGGCGCGGCGGAAGTGCTTGCAGAAGTCGCCCGTACTGTGGAAGTTCCCTTTAAATCCCAGAGATAAGCTTTTTATACTGTATTCCCCGAGGAAAGCATGGTAAATGATATGGCTGATAAAAAAAGGCAGAAACGCCGGGCGGCGCTTGTCCCGAGACCCGGTGTTATTCTGTACTGTTTTCTTTTGATCTTTTCTGTTGTTTTTACCCAGTTGCTGAGAAATACCGCTTCCGCTGTATTTTTCTGGTTCCTGATATTGGTGCCTCTGCTTTCTTTTCTGTTTATGCTGATCGGCAGGGCATGTATCCAGGTGTATGTTTCTTCCGATACAAACCGTTGTGAAAAAATGACGCCTGTAGAATATGAAATCCGGATCATCAATGCATCTCCCCTGCCCCTTCCCTTTGCAGAAGCAATCATCAATCTGCCGCAGACGGACGGAGTGCGCAGTCTTCACCAGAAGCTGGTGTTATCTCTGATTCCTTTCGGAATGCACTGTATCAAAAATACCGTTCAATTCCGCTACCGGGGACTGTATGAAATCGGCGTACAGGAAATCTATCTGTATGATTATCTGCGTATGTTCCGCATTCGCATAGATGTAAACAATTACAGCAATGTAACCGTACTTCCCCGGCGTCTTACTTTGGATATCTCCGCAGCCACCGCCGCATCTGACATTCCTTCCTCTCTTGCTCGTATGCAAAACACACAGGAGCAATCCGAACAGGCAAACATACGGGATTACCGTATGGGAGATACGATGAAATCCATTCACTGGAAGCTTTCTTCCAAGGCACAGGATCTGCAGGTGCGCGACTTTAATACGAATGACGATCAGCATGTTTATATATTTGCGGACTTTGCAGCGCCGACCCCGGTACCGGAAGTCGAAAAAGCTCGAAAACAAAAATACTTGCGCCAGCTTTTGAAAAAAAGAGAACGTACACCGCTGCTGCCGGAGCTTCGTCTGCAAAAGCTTGCCGACAAAGCCCAATCTCTGGATACCGCTGTGAATCAGGGGCTGCAGGGGTTGAAGGAACGTTTTCATAAAAAGCGGCAGGCAGCTAAACACCGCAAGCGGCTGCACGCCGGAAACAGTACGGTTTCTGTAGAAACCATGGACGAAATTGATGCACTCATCCGGGCAACTGCCCGCAAGCGGGTTCATCATAAAAAAATAGATCCTTTGAAGGATCAAAAGCGACAGGCTGAAGCCGAACAGCGTGCGCAGGAACAGGCGCTCATGCGGGAACAGATTGCTGCAGAGGACGCGGTTGTTCAAAAGCTGCTGGAAGAAATCAACGGAGATATGACAGAAACCGGATCGGCAGAAATGGACGCGGCAATCCGTGCTTGGGGCGGTATGCTGCGTCCGGATTTGGAAGATGAGATTCCGGAGCTATGCGCCGATGCCGTGGCAGAAATTGCCGTAGCAGAAATAATGAACGAAATCCGGCACAATCATCACTGCACAGCGGCATGGTTTGATTCCCGGGAAGAAGGCGGAATCTATCTGGGGCATGCGTTGAATCTTGCATCCTTTGAAGCCATATATGAACGCTTTGCCGGCGCGCCTGTTGTGCCGGAAACAGAACGGGTATCCGATTTAAGCCGAATCGTGTCAGAATCGGCAAACGTCACCATTCGTATCGTCACCGCCAATCTGGATCCGTCCTCTATTGCAGAATATTGTAAAATTCCTGCAATATTCGGCGGCGCCGGCAGCGGATGTATTACAGAAATACTATTTTACAATCCCAAAAGCGGATATGCAAACCCCATGGAACGTGAGGAATATATCGCCGCATGTGCAGCAAAGCTGCATCAGCAAGGCGTGCTTCCCTGTCAAATCCAATTGATGGAGCAGCAGGATACGCAAACGGTTCTTACCGTTACACAATATTGATAAATCGGAAAGGAGACCGCTCTTTGCGGAATGATTCCTTTTGAAAAACATAACCTTTTTGCATAAACCCAAATGGATACAGAAAAGAACAAAGGCGGCAGTAAACAGATCTGCAGCAGAGGACATTTATGAGTCGCCAGTGCATTCCCTGTCCGGCACTGCAAAAATAGTCGGTTTTATTCTGCGCACCTTGGTTTTTTATATCGGTGTGTTCGGCACCGTATCTTTTTTATGCGCCGCCGCCGGGCTGACTACGCAGGTACACTGGCAGGCATGCTACATATCCTATGGATATATTGCCCTTGCCTGCCTCCCAGTCTGTGCGGCGGCAGCAGTTGCATCTCTGAACCGCTATACCCGGATTACCGTACCGTTGGGATTCGGTGCAGCAGTAATCGGCATTTGCGCAATGCTTTATGGCAATCCGATTTCCTTTTTGTGGCAAAGTATCCTGCGCATATACAATTTTACACTCTATCACCTTGCCGGGCTTCGGTACAGCTCCCTTGGGAATTATATGGTGCCGGACGGACTGGACTACAGCAACGCCGGATACATGCACGCAGATCCCCAGCGCTTCTGGGGCGTATTTCTTCTGGCTGTCACAATCGGTATTCTGCTTCGTTTCTGCATGCTGAAAAAAGTCCGGTTGATTCCACTGTGCACGATAATTGCAGCAGTCATCATTCCCGTTTTCACCTACAATATATCCAAAGGCAATATTGGAATCGGCTGCATGATCGCTTTTTCTCTCGGATGTATTGTTCTGAAAATATACGACTATCGGTATGCCGGTCCGCAAAGCCGCAAAATAGAGAGACGTAAAAAACGCCGCGAAAAAAAAGAACTGCAAAAAAAGACTGCATTGCGTAAAAAAGAGGAAAAGAAAGCACTGCATGCACAGGCAGATGAAATCCTGCGGGCTTCTCTGGAAGCGGATATGGACAAAAGACGCTCCCGCATGGCGCGCAATGCTGTATTTATTGCTTGGCGGCAAGCACAAAAAGACAGAAAAAATGCTTTAAAAAATGAAAAGCAAAAGCAAAAAAGACAGCAGAAAGCAGAAAAGAAAGCCACCAGAAAAGCAATAGCAGCCGAGAAAAAAGAACTGGCAGCACTGAAAAAATCCGGAAACCTGCAGCATGCGTCTGAATTGCAGAAATCACGCGAGACGCGTAAGGCAGAAAAGAAAGAACAGCGTAAAGCAGCGCGTCTGGAAAAGCGGACACGGCGCGCAGAAAAATCTGCGCACGCCTTTGCCGTATCGGCTGCCGGCGGTTTTGCAGGATTCGGCGCGGCAGCAGTTGCTTTGCTTGCCTTGTGGATTCCAATGGCGGCAGCGCATAACGCCTTTCCCATTATTCCGCCCATTAACAATAAAGTGCAAATTGCACGCAGCTATGTTACTGCATATCTGACCGGGAACGATGTGGATCTGAATGACCTTTCTGCATACGGAATCAACGAGCTGACTCCCAGAACTCTGTCTTTTGATCCCCTGGAATATAAAGAAAAGCAGATTCTGCGTGTGGAGACCACCGGACAGAACAGCGTATATCTACGCAGTTGGATCGGCTCAGACTTCGACAGTGAAACCAATACATGGTCCGCTGCAGATTATGATCGGGTACTGGAATACCGCAGTCTGTTCGGGAAAGATTTTACGCCGGATGAAATCACATACAATTTCAACAAATATATTTACCCTTCCTCTGTAGAAATCACAGAAGAGAATGTCTATAAAAACCTGACCAAATACGGATTTACCGTACAGCAGGTGCATGTGCAGCGCACAAACGGTTCCAGTCTGCTTTTATTTGTTCCCGCACACATGAATCCGCAGCTTGGGCTGTGCGAATGGAGCAATCTGGAAGAAGCGGAATATAAATATTCCAACTACTATGACGGGATATACTCCTCCCGCTTCTATAAATCCGGCACCGGCTACAGCACTGTGTCCTTTATCACCGCACTGAACCGCGGCGAAGTCGGCGTCTCCAGACGGCAAGCTGCGGAATACTACCAACGTGCAAAGAACTTTATTGCTGAAAATGCGAATCGCAATCTTTTGCCGTATCAGCTTGACGGAAAAATTGCCGACTTTGATTATCAGCTTTCTGTGGATGGTATCGAATATATCGGCACAAACCTGGTGCAGCGGTATTTCTATGAAATGACAGAAAGTGAGCAACAGGAATTTCAAGCGGCAATCAAACTGGAAGAAGAATACCGTGCATATGTACAAGAAACATATACCAAGCCGTTTGACTGTCCCACTGCGAAGGAAATCTCTGCTGAAATTCTCACACAGGCGGCGGAAAATGGGACCACTGCCCGTCACGATCTGGTAATGGCAGTGGTTGACTATCTTGATGAGCATTATACATATACAAAAACACCGGAAGAAAGCACAAATCCGGAGGAAAGCAATATTCTGGACGCGTTCCTGTCCGAGGTAAAAGAAGGATATTGCAGCCACTTTGCTACTGCCGCTGTTGCAATCCTGCGGGAATATGGCGTTCCGGTACGCTTTGCAGAAGGGTATATCGCCACCGATTTTTCCCGTGCAGCAGGCACCAGCGGCGCACCGTACCGCTGCGATGTTAAGGACAGCAATGCACATGCCTGGATTGAAGTATATTTTGACGGAATGGGTTGGATGCAATATGAGGTAACGCCGGGTGAATACTTCAAAGCAATGTATGATCCCAGCAGCGCTACAATCACGCCTGCCGTTCCCGACAATGAAGAAGATGAGCCTCGGGAACCGATTGACAATCCGCCGGAAACACCCCCATCGGAAGCGGATCCGGAAGAAGATCAGCCGGGTGGAAAGTTGGAAGAGCCTCTGTCAGAGGTTGCGCATTTCTTCCTTGTCATCGGCATTACCGCATGCTTGGTTCTTCTTGGATTTATCATTTATCTGATTATCCGACATATACAAAAGAAAGCCCAGCTTATGCTGGAAAAACGATATCGGATTATCAATCTTGCGCGGAATAATGAAGCCTATAAAAAAGCGGATGACGCTCAGCGGCATGGCACTGTCCGGCAGATTAACGACTGGATTCTGGATGTTTTCCGAATCATGGGATTCCCTCCCCTGACCGGAGAGCTCCCCATGGATTTTGCAAAACGTGTATCCAATGAATATGCAAAGCTATCCACGGAAGATTTCACCCAGGTCATGACCTATATGCAAAAAGAAGAGTTCGGACACGGATTGTCGGCAAGAGAGGCAGAAATCTGCGGAGAATATCTCAGCGATCTGATCACTTCCGTATACGCAGGGCTGGGATTTTGGCAGAAAATCCGTGTACGCTATATCAAACGAATTTTATAATTATCAAAATGGAGTACTATGAATACGAATGAGATTATGCAGCTTCCCACAGCGTCTCTGGCATATTTGGGGGACGCTGTGCTGGAGGTTATGGTACGGGAAATGCTGGTGCTGGATGGTAAAGGCGACATACACGAACGCGCACTGGAATATGTTACGGCAGTATCGCAAAGTGCCGCCGCAGACCTGATACTCAACGATTTCACTGAAAATGAGCTTTCCGTATACAAACGGGGACGAAACAGCACCCATACAGCGCCCAAAAGTGCCACCAGAGCCCAATACAGCCGCGCTACAGGGCTGGAATGTGTATTCGCATATCTGCACCTATCCGGGCAGCAGGAGCGCATGCAGCATCTGTTCAGAAAGGCATTTATATAGGGGCTTCATAAGGAAGCAGCCTCTACCTCGTTGCTTTTATGAAATAAACATTATATAATTCATAATACAAATTTGCAAGTTGAGATATGCGAATTAAGCAGTACAAATGAAACAAATAGGAATGCTATAGATAATTGAAGATGGAAAAGATGCCTAAGGAGCAGTTAAATGTATTTTAATATTGAATCCAGTATTAATTGGGAAAAAGTTGAAAAGATATCAAAGGGATGGTCAAATGATAATAAGTTTTTGGTTAAGGGAAAAGCCAACAAGAAATTATTACTCAGATTGTCTGATATTGAGCAATATGATGCCAAGAAAAAAGAGTATGAGATTATAAAAAAATACGCAGAGCTTGGTATTGCTATGTCATTACCTATAGAGTTCGGGATCTGTAATGAAGGAAAAAATGTATACATGCTGCTGACCTGGATTGAGGGCAAGGATTTAGAAGAAATTTTATCGGATTTGCCACAAAATAAACAGTATAAACTTGGCAGAGAAGCTGGATCTATATTAAAGAAAATACATTCAATTCAGGTTGATAAACAAGATTATCCGAAGGAAACAAAAAAGGCTAAAAAGCTTCTTCAATTATCCCGATATGAGGAATCATATTTGCGAATTGATGGTGACGAAACAGTTATTAAATATGTTAAGGACAATATTGACCAGATTTGCAAAAATGAGCCTGTATATATGCATGGGGATTTTCATCCGGGAAATTTGATATATATGGATAATGGTTCGATAGGTGTTATTGATTTTAATAGATGGGAAGTAGGAGACCCTTACGAAGAATTCTATAAACTCGAAAGCTTTGGAATAGAACAAAGTATCCCATACTGTATTGGACAAATAGACTCTTACTTTGATGACGATATTCCGGAGGATTTTTGGATTACATTAGCGGTCTATGTTGCGCATGCTTCTCTATATTCCGTAAAGTGGGCTGAAAAATTTGGTCAAGAAGATATTGCCAAAATGATAAAACGATGCTTAACGGCATTTGAAGATTATGATAATTTTAAATTATATATCCCAAAATGGTATACAAGATACCGAAAATATCTCCGATAATTTCCCGTTTGCAGAAAACCCACTATGACATCTTTCGTTTTTGAAAGTGTCATAGTGGGTTTATATACTTTTTCGGCTTATCCTTCAGCCGGCTTCAAGAAGCTTCTCTCAAAGGCGTCTCCTTTCTATTCACATCACTTTTCATACTGAAACGGGGTATATGGCAACACGCCGTATGTAATATCATCGGCAGTATAACATTCTGTATGAATTTTCTGACAACAATCACCTACAGTTGCGTTTGAACATGGATATTCACTGCAGTCTGTACAGGCGGATAAACCCTTATCCGCCGCGCATTTCATTTGGCTGCAAGGCGCATCCTGACAATAACAATTTTCACTTTTGCATCCACCGCAGCGCATTCCGCTGTCAGGATTTTCCCCGCCTCCAAACCATATGTTTCGGACATGCGTATTATAAGTGCGACGCAGTTCTTCACTTAATTCGGTATAATGAATGCATAAATCGCATCTATGACCGCATTTGGAGTACACAGCGCCATCCTGCCTAAAAGGTTTTCGGTTCGGTTTTTTCTTTATCATGATAAGTCTTTTGACTTCTTCAAGCTGTTCAAGTGTCGTCACCTCAATGAGCATCCACTTTCCGTCGTGATAAGTCCTGGAATTTTCATAATATCCTCTGATATACTGTGAAAACGTGTCTGCACAAGCTTCAAAAGTCTCACGTTCTTTTTTACCAAATATGATAAGAAACATGTACCGATCCTCACGGGTATAAATCGTTACTATCGTTTTCTTTCCCTGCTTAAATTTAAGTTCATCATTCCCATCACCAACTTCATCAAGACGGTATTTGCTGCGCATAAAAACCATTGTATCATAGCTGATTTTTTCAAGCGTATTCATACCAATTATTCTCCTCTCACCTCATATTCTTACATTTACATATCAGGCTGACACCCCGGACAAAAATATACATTTCCACCCAAATAAGATTGACGAATCGGCAAACTACCGCATCTTGGACATGGGCAGGACAAAGTAAGCTTTGACAAAATTGTTTTGTATCCACCAGGATGACCAAACAGATCCTTTTCTGTATCCCGTCCCCCTTGCTCTGTCATAGTCTGCAGCGTATTTCTAACACTTTCAAACAAAGCATGCATTTCCGCATCTGTTATAGACTCCATCTTGCGCTTCGGGTGAAGCTGCGCATGCCATAGAATATCCTGCAGCACCCCATTTCCAAGTCCGGGAATTCGCTGTTCCGTAGCAAGAAATGCTTTTACAGACATTCCGGGAGCCACACTGCGGCGCAGTTTTTCAAAATAAGCTTCGTCAAAAGCATCTGACAATGGGGATACCGCCCGATCCTCAGGAAGTCTGCCATCCTCTGCCGGGACACAAAACATACTTCCCCACATCTGCACCGTACAGCTCATATAAGATGTATCATCAAATTCCAACAGCAATTGGTGCCTTGCAGGCAATTTTTCTCCGGCACGATGATACTTGATGGGGGTGTTAATGATCAAAAGTACATCTTCACATAGTATCAATGCACCGCACCCATTACAGGCAAACCCTGTTCGCGCACCGGCAGATGTTATCGTTTTTCCTTCTAACATTGCAGGATATTCCTGTGGATCTCCGGAATACCATGCAAATTTGTGAGGATACGTATCTGCTTGAACGCGCACAATCTTTTTGCCGACCAAGGTTCTCTGAATCTGATTTGCCAATACATGTGTTTCCGGGAATTCAATCATAACGATCTCTCACTTTCTTTTAATATATTTTTAGTATACCTATAGGAATATGACGCCTTTTGTCATATTATATATATTTTTCTGCTATTTGCAGTGCTTTTTTTCGAATTATTGTCTGCACCCATCCAGGCTCAATCACACGAACCGATTCGCCGAAAGACAAAAGAAAACTCCAAACCCAGTTATCCTCCGGCCATGTAACAGAAACCAAAAAACTGCCGTCCTCCTGCTTTTCTATTTGAGATTCATCAAATTCATCATAAATTCGATATGCGGTTTCCGGTGCAAATTTCAATATCAAAGATACCGCTTTACTGTCCTCCTTTTCATCTGCTGCCCATGCTTCCGTCACATCCAACCGACCCGGAATACAAGGCTCATTTGTCACTGTAAGATTTTGTATCCTTGTCAGCTTAAAAGTGCGAAATTCTTTTTTAGATAAACAGTATCCATGCAAATACCAGGCACGATGTTTAAACCAGATTTGCACCGGCTCCACCTGCCGGTGTGTTTTCTCACCAAAGCTATTGTAATAATCAAAATGAATAATATGCTGCTCTGTCACCGCTGTTTTCAGCATTTCAAACAAATCCTTGTTGGAATCTCCCCAGTCAGAAAAATCGATTTTCAGCCACGGAACCGCATTCCTACCCCAAAATGCACTGAGCTTTTCAAGCACCGAAGCATCCTCTCCAACTTGCAGCGGCAGAAACCCCTGCAAAGCTGTCAATACCGCATTTTGTTCCGTTTCGCTGAGCAAAGATTTATCTAACACAAAATCTTGCAGCAGAGAAATGCCGCCGCCTTTTCCTTTACTGGCATATACAGACACACCAGCAAGGGACAAAGCATCAATATCCCGATAAATCGTGCGCGGTGATACTTCAAATCGTTTTGCAAGCTCTCCGGCAGTGACCGTACCCTCTCGCAGCAAAATATATATAATCTGAAACAATCGGTTTGTCTGCATAATAGCCTCAATCATTTTTTCTATAGTATAGCACATAAACCTGACATTTTCACATTATATTACAAAAACAGCGCAGATAAATACTGCGCTGTTTGCATTTGTTATACAGAAGCTCTAAGAAGCTCCATATAATCCAAAAACTTTTCATAATCCGCATTAGACATTGTTTCATACTTATCAAAAAGAAATTTGCCTTCCTTCAGATAATTTTCCAGTATATCATTATACCGATCCCATTGATCATTTTCTAATGAGGACAACAATTTAATCTGATCATGCAGCTGATCTCCTTCTGCGGTATAGCGACCGTATGCGGCTTCATACAGCTTCGGAATCACCTGTGCCAGATCCTGCATATAGTTCCCATATGCCTGCTGTCCAACAGACTGTGCATAACTGTTTCCCATTCCTCCTGTCAGAGAAGCCGCCTTTCCCATCGCATCCAGCATGGCAAGACGTCCATTCTGCGTATATGAATCCCTATAGCTTTTATATAAGGGATCCTGTGCGGGATCATAGGAAAATTCTCTTCCTGTTGCTGCGGAAATCAATGCGTCCAATTGTTTGCTGTAAGTACTGTCATACGGTGCAGGCTTTGCCTTCTCCCAATTTTCAACTGCTGCTTGTGCATCCTTCACACTGTTGCTCTGCCTGTATCCGTTACTATGATAAGTTTCTCTGTTTCCGGAAGGACCTCCATATATCGAATACCACGCATCTGACGTTACAGAAACTTCATTGCCGCTGTCAGGAATCCGCAGCGTGTTACCTGCATAAATCAAATTCTTGTTCTTAATATTGTTGCTGCTTGCCAATGCATCCACTGTTGTGTTATGCTCCTTGGCTATGGAAGACAGCGTATCGCCTTTTTTGATCGTATATGTCATTGTTTGCTCCTTTCTTCCAATTGTGCACGTACATCCCGGTTAAAATTATCATATCCTAAATTTGCTAAAACTACGTTCAGCGTATCAGCCAGTCCGTATAACCAGCTGGTTAGCTGCGCCGTGTTATTTTGTGTTTCCTCCGAAATAGGAGGCGGATCAATATGAAATTTCATAATTCACTCCATGCTTTTGATATTTATGCATGCCATCCCTTACCACTGCAATTCTCCGTTACCTTTGCTATAGAACAAATTGCGGCATCTCCGGTTCCAGATATCCGAATGCGGAAATGATCACACCGGTGCGGACGCAGTGGAATCTGCACCATGCTTTTCTTTTTCCCGCTTATCACATGCTGCCTGCGCCATATGCCATCACTGTCATATTCCACATCAATTTGCACACGACTTCCAAAGGGAATTTCCAGCCGTATCTGCAGCATCGTTACATACACATGATCTGGTGCTTCATATTCCAGCTCAGCTGTCTCGCAGTACCAGGAAATAACGTCTTCTGCACCTCCCGGATTTACCGTATCCAACCCGTTATAGGAACCGCATGCTGTGTATACTTCGTTTTTTTCTTCTCCTTCACAAAGAATATACAATTCTCGCCCGCAACGACAGAACTCCGTAACCGGGATATCATCTTCCCTGCACCATATCTTTTTTACAGTATCATATGTAAACAAACTGCGCCGCCCCGTAGAATTCTCCATAGATATGAAATACCGATTGTCCACGCCACCCGCCACAGCATTTTTCCAGCGGGTATTCCCCAACGCCGTGTCTATATTCACCGGGATCCCGCCATCATACTTTACAACACCGTTTGCTGATTTATAGTATAATACATCGTTTACAACCACCGCACTTTTTGCACTGCCGTTTTCAATTCCCCGCAGCGCATGCTCCGTCATTGTAAATTCACCGGGGTAATCCCCATAAATTTTAATGATTGCATCTTCCTTGAAAAAAACCGGTTTCCCATCATAGCACACTGCACCGGTAAACACACCGCAGGTACCTACGGAAGCCCGCCAGGAATCTGTGGAAACACCCATAAATCGGCTCCAGTTTTTCGGATCCCCTAAGGCGCTGGCATATATTTCATTGATTGGTTTCCCATATTTATCTACGCCATACCGACATCCCCATAAACGGTTTCCCGCAGCAACCACATAATCCATTTCTGGAACAAGCCGGGCGATTTTTACAGAAATTCCATTCGCCTGCATAACGTTCCCAGAGCCGGAAAGCACAATAAATTGATTCAGCGGATCAACCTTATGTAAGATATAGTCTCCGTTCCATTTCTTATCAGTAAAACCAGAAATCGTCACTGTATCCATTTCGGAAAAACCGCCGGCATATGCCATATTTCCCTCATACTCCCCCTTGCTGCCGCCAGGCAGGGTGTACCGCTTACGAATCAGCCGTACATAAGACGTTTCTCCCTCCACCGGATTTCCATCTATATCACATGGTTCCAGAACAACCTCGTAATAGCCGCTGCCTGCCTCGCTGGTGACTGCACCTGTCTGCAAAGTCGCTGTCTGCTCCAATTTTCCAAGATCCGTCAAATCCATCAGATTCACGTAAAATTTATCCGGGAAGTAATATACATACCCGCCGGACACAACACCCGTTTTTTTCGTTCCGCATGATGCAAAAATTGTACTTCCCGCTATGTCCTTCCAATGAAGAACACCGTCATTTTTATAATAAAATGCCCGGATTGTGCTTTCCCGAACTGCAACCAGCGCATTCTGATGAATGACATCATCCAAACAGAGATCCAGAGAAGACAGCCCGTATATGTTGTCATTAACCAGAGACATCCGCCCACGCCTGTCCCGCACAGAAATTTTCGGATACTGCTTTCCAGTCATATTTTGCATATCAACAAAACCGCCGGCACTGGGCTTTGGACGTCTGTCAAGACCCGTAAAAGCGGATACCATTGTTTTGCTGCGTTTATTTTCTCTCAAACCCGGTACTTTCATATTACACCCCGCATCATAAAACAATATCACCCACAGACAGGGGCATATGGGTTCGATTGTACCAATCTGCATAGGAAGTATAAGATGATGCAAACAATGCAGCAGCATTATTATACTGATTCATATCCTGCAGCAGCAAATTGGATCGCATCATCAGATAAAATACATACAGTTCTCCGTAAGGATCCTGCGCAAACAGTTCCCGTTCTCCATCATCCGCGCCAAAAGGCTTCCAAGCTGCCCATTCATATGCACCTTCATGGGTACGGATAATTTCCTGATACACCATAGATTCCACATCAGACAGCCACCGCAGCTTCACCTCTCTGCCGCAGCTGTCTCCCATCATCTCATCACACCGGGCAATTGCTTCATTCACAGTCATACAAATCCCCCTCTTTCTTTTTTGGGCTATGACGCAAAAGCGCCATAGCCCACCTAATAACCTTGAGAACGTCAGCCGTTAGCATACGCCTCAATAAATGCTTCTGCTGCCGCATCCTGCCGAAGGGAGTTTTCGATCACCTCAGCATAGCGGAGGGGAACTTCTACATTCCTGCCTGTCTGAATCAGCATATTTTCCCCATTAACTGCAACATATCGTTCCGTATCATTTTTATTTTTACGGGGGATAAATACAGTTCGTGTTTCTTCTTCCATTCCAGAAGTACTTTTCAAAGCTTTTGCCATAACTACACCCTCATCTTTCAAAATTCTAATTTAGTTTGTTTCAATAGAACTGCCGTTAAAGGAAGAACCGGATTCAACCCGCAGCATATATTCTTCCACCAGTCTTGCAGCAGCCTTGGTCGCCTTCCAGCCTACAGAAGAACGCTGGTTCAGCGGATCGTTGCCATATCCCTTCTGTTTCACAATATGTTCAATGCCGCCGCCGCCAATATCTGTGGTTCCGTAGGCATTGGCACCCAGGAATAAAGTAGCAAATACCGCCGCGCCGTCTTTGCCGCAGTTGGCGGGACAAAGCTTGTCGCCGGAAGTATAAGTAATACCTGCAAGCGGCTCATCCAGATAAATATATTTAGAAGCGGTATTTACGCCGACAATGGTCGCATGCACCTTTTTCGCTGTGGTAGTGTAGAAAATCTCCCGTCCCACAAGGTCTGCTGTGATTGCATCGGATACGATCACTCTGTTTGCTGTAGTGATGCCGGCAGTGCAGGAGGCATCAGAAGCGGACACACTATAGGCAGTCACAGTGAGATCCTTGGAAGAACCAAGGTTTCCGTCATGATATACCTTCGCCTCCGTTGTCTGTACAAAACGTACACCGCCCAGTGTGCCGATTTCACCCTGCAAAACAGTTGCAGGATCTGTATATTTTTGAATATCCAACCACTGTCCTTCCGCATCCTGCATCAGATCATATGCAACATAGGGATGAATCACCGCTACATAAGAACCGTCAATGGACGGAGCATTCATAGCCTTCAGAATTGCCGCCGCTTTAAATACATCCTTTACCCGAAGCTTTGCCTTTTCGCTCAGATCCGATCTGGAAGTCACCTCGGTTTCCTTGCCGTCAGCGGATACTTCCGGACAGTAGTACACATTTGTGCCGCCGATAATCTGGTTGCGAACAACGGTGTCAATGGTTCTGCCCGCCTGATCTGCCAGCTGCTTTGTAGCCTCAACCACAATCGGATCCACACTGGTCAGTTCAATCATATCTGTCAGTTCCACATAGTCACCATACTGATCTACCGTTGTGGTCACAGGAACAACCGTCAGCTTGCTTCCTGTGGGTGTAACGCCTTCCGTGATAGGAGTCAATGCCTTGGGCAAACTGGAAAATTTGCGGAATTCAATGGTTTTTCCCCCATTCTGCGGAATCGGACGTTTCTGACCGAACTGATCAAAAACAAGACTTGGACCGGAAAGCTCAATCAATGTCTTATCATAAAACGTCTTCATTTCTGCGGACAAACCGCTCTCGCTGCCGGACGCTGTATATGCCGTACTGTTTCCGGGCGTGTTGGCATTCACAAACGCCTGTGTGCCATGCACAACATCTCCCGCACCAAACAACTGCAAATCCAGAACCTCACTTAATAATTTTGTCATCTTTTTTCCTTTCCCCGCTGCTGCGGAATCAGAATTTTACTTTTGCGCCTTTCTCCACCCGTCGAAGAATATCCCGTATTCCCCGCCCGGTCAAATGCTCGACGCTGGTCTTCCGGGCAATTCCCGACTGACCTTTGACTCCGTTTTCTTCAGGCCGCGCGGTCCCTTGGCGATATCGCTCCACCGCTTCTTTTGCACCCTTTTCGGAAGCCTGCCGTGCAGCGGCGCATAGCAATTGATTCATATGTACCGCTTGCCATGCCTCTTCCATGGAAAATCCACAGCGAAGCAAGCTGCAAAAACGGTTGTCTTCCAGTTCTGCATTCAAATCAAATCCCCGAATCTTTTCAGACAGCACTTCTGCTTCCTTCAGCAACGCCTGATACTGCTTTGCCGCGCTGCGCCGATGCAGTCTTTCCTCCAAAGCATTTTTTGTCTGTGTACGGCTAAAGGCATCTGCGATTGCGTCAATATCCGTCTCCTGCAGATTATATATTGCTGCAAGATTTTGTATAATGCGCATGGTACCAGACGGCAATGCAGATTCCTGCATCTCAGGAAGCGCAAGCGCGCCCTCAAAAGAGTCCGTCTTTTCCGTTTCGATGTGCATTTCAGACTGCTGTGTTTTTTCATTCTCTTCTTTACCGCCAACCGGTGCGGCAGAAGAATCAGAGTTTTTCACAGTATCTGCATTGCTGCTCATCTGGATGTTTTCTTTCCCGGACGGATTTATAATTTCCGCAGAACCCTCTACACTGCCAATTGCAGCGTCACCGCCGCCCTCTTCACCGAACAGGCACAGATTCAATGAAACTTTTTTCATACCAACCTCACTTTCTGACTTCGCGGAGTCTGGTGCTATTATATCTCGTGCAGGATTTCCAGTCTCCCTTATTACCTATAATTCCTATTTTTGCAACGAAAACCAAAAAGGCTCTCCTGCGCGGGGTTCATAAAACGAACCCTTAAAACATAGGTCAGCGTAGTAATACAAAAAGACCCCCTTGTGTAAAGGGGGCTGTCGCGTAGCGACTGGGGGATTGTCTATTTATATTTTCGCCTATTCACCTCGTAAAATCAGGAAACAATCGCACCGCAAAAGGATGTTCCCGCCAATGCAGATGCATCTGCTCCAAGCAGTTCTGTACAAGTTTTACCAAGATCCGCAAAGCTGCTCCGCGTTCCAAGAGATACTGGATGAATCTTCTTTCCTGCAATCAGTACAGGTACATATTCTCTGGTATGATCCGTTCCGATATGTCCCGGATCACATCCGTGATCGGCTGTCACAATCATACAGTCATCTTCACCCAGTATTTTATACAAATCCTGTAAAAAGCGATCCAGTTCCATAACCGCCTGTGCATAACCTGCTATATCCCGGCGGTGCCCGTATTTCATGTCAAAATCAACCAGGTTCACAAAGCAAAGCCCCGTAAATTTTTGCCGTGCAACCTCCAGCGTTTTTTTCATACCGTCTGCATTGCCCGTCGTGTGTATTTCCCGGGTAATCCCTCGATGCGCAAAAATATCCCCTATTTTTCCAATCCCGATGACTTCCATTCCCGCACCGCTGATTAAATCACACATCGTTTCAGCCGGCGGCTCTAATGCGTAATCTCTCCGGTTGGCAGTTCTCCTGAAATCCGGTTCCTTCCCAATAAACGGGCGTGCGATCACTCTGCCCACCGCATGTTCCCCAGTCAAAATTTCCCGTGCTGCCTCACAGCATCGGTATAATTCCTCAACGGGAACCACATCTTCATGCGCCGCGATTTGAAACACACTGTCTGCAGAGGTATACACAATCAAATTTCCAGTCTCCATATGGACGCGTCCAAAATCCGCAATTACCTGCGTGCCCGAATATGGCTGATTGCACAGCCATCCTCTCCCCCATACACCGGAAATACGTTTCAGAAGTTTCTCTGGAAATCCACTTAGATAGGTGGGCATTTCCTTTTCAGATATCACCCCTGAAATCTCCCAATGACCGGTTACCGTGTCCTTTCCAGCAGATAATTCCCGCATCCGCCCAAAAGCCCCTTTAGGTACCTTTACACGCGGTCTCCCCTCGGGTATGCCTTCTATATTTCCAATCCCCATTCGGGTCAAAAATGGCGCTGCAAAGCTCTCATATCTGTACAAGGAACCATAAGTGTCGCTTCCGGTATCATCTTCGGTTCCGTTTCTGTATAAATGCGCATCCGGAGCCGCTCCCACACCCATACTGTCTGCCACAATCAAAAATATCCTTTTCATGCGCTCCCCCCTATTTCTTCCATTCTTACTTACTATATTATCACCCGCCGCTGCCAAGGTCAACACACCCTGCCATGAAAATCCCCCATTTCCAAAAATTTATCGTACCATTTCATGCGCCGCCGCATTATAATAATAGTAAGTGATATAAAGGACGGGAGTGTGTCCCGCAAAAAAACGGATTTCGCTATGCGGCGTTGAAAGGCACGGTATTTGAATGGAAGTGATTATGATTAGCGGTGAAAAACTGAAGATAATGCTGTCACCTGCAGATATGGAGCATTATGCAATCAATTGCGATACGCTGGACAGCGGGAATGTGCAGTCCCGCTGCGCATTCCGCAAAATTTTGGCAGACGCTCGGGAATGCTGCGGATTCAATGCTGCAGGTGCCAAAGTATTCGTTCAGGTTTTCCCCTCAAAAGAAGGAGGCTGCGAAATGTTTGTAACCAAACTGGGAGATACCACAAAAATAAATTTGCAATCCCAGTCCTGTAATAAGAAATTTTTCTATGTTTATAGCTTTGACTGCCTGAACAAAATGCTGGCAGCATGCGAAGCCATACACCGTTCCCATTACAGCGATGAAAGCTACGCCTATTCCGACACTAGGCGCAAACGGTATTTTCTCACATTGGAAACGGATATCCCAAATCTTTCAGAATTCGGCGGACGAAAATGCCGCGGGAACGTACGGTTTTACATATCAGAGCACTGCAAACTCATTTGCGCGCATGCTGTTGACCGTCTTGCAAAATTGGCGTAAATTTTATTTATACCACAAAAAACTCTCCACCACCAAGGAGAGTTTTTTCTTGAAAATTTCAGATACCTATTGACATATTATACTATGTGATGTATAGTATAATATAATAGGAGGTATATAAATGGATATGCAATTGAAACGCGGACTTTTGGACGTGTGCGTTCTTGCCGCAATAAAAAAAGAGGATTCCTACGGATATCAAATCATCAAAGACATAAAACCGTACGTAGAAATCTCCGAATCCACTTTGTATCCAATTCTCAGAAGACTGGAAGCAACCGAGCATCTGACTGTGCACTCTGTTGAACATGCAGGCAGACTGCGAAAATATTATCATATAACTCCTTCCGGGCTAAAACGCATCGCCGACTTTCGTGAGGAATGGAAAGAAATTTTATCCATATATCAATATGTAACAAGGGAGGAATCAGAAAATGAATAGGCAAGACTTTCTTGCAGCATTAAGCAATGCCCTACAGGGATTACCGCAAAGCGATATTGAAAAATCTCTGGAATATTACAGCGAAATTATATATGATCAAATGGAAGACGGACAAACAGAGGAAGCCGCTGTAGCAGCGCTTGGCAATCCGGACAATATCGCCAAGCAAATTCTTATGGATACTACACTGCCCAAACTTGTAAAAGCAAAAGTCAAACCGACCCGCACATTGCGTATGTGGGAAATCATACTGCTCATTCTCGGTTCTCCGATCTGGGCCTCCCTGCTTCTTGCAGGCGCAGCCATTCTGCTTGCACTGTATATCACGATTTGGTCCATTATCATCTCCCTGTATGCAGTAAACCTAAGCTTTGCAGTCGGTGCATTAACCGGTATCGCAGAAGGATGTATCAACATATTTGCAGGCACACCCGCTAATGCAGCCTTTTATATCGGCGCAGCAATCGCATGCTTTGGAGCCGCTGTGCTGTCTTTCTTCGCCTGCAATAAAATAACAGCGGTGCTTATACATGCAAGCAAGCAGTTCATCCGATGGATTAAGTCCCTATTTGTCAGAAAGCACTCCCGCACCCAAACGCCGGCAAATAATACGTTTACCCAAACAAAAATCTAAGCAAAGGCATGGTCAAAAACATGAAAAGGAATAAAAAAATGTGGATTATTATAGCAACCATATGTATTGTTGCGGGCTGTGTCATAGCCTGTGCCGCAGCAGCATCCGTTGGATTCCGATTTACACAGTTTAACACAACCAAATTTGAAAAAACAACTTACACCATAACCGATTCTTTTGAAAATATTAACGTGAATGCAGTTGAAAGCGATATTATTTTTCTTCCCTCCGATGGAGACACCTGTGAAGTGGTCTGCGAAGAAAATGAAAAAATCACCCACAATGTTTCTGTAAAAAATAACACCCTTGAAATCTCGCGAAAGGATCTGCGGAAATGGTATGAACATATCGACGTATTTTTCGGTATCTCTGATTTTGAAATGCAAATCTATCTTCCCCAGGGCGAATATGAAAAACTGCATGCCGTCAGTGTGAGCGGTGATATCGTTGTATCTGATTCCTTTACATTCCGGGAGGCAGAACTGGAAACCACAAGCGGAAATATTTCATTTGAATCGGGAACTGGGGACGCATGGTACGGTAAAAGCGTCAGCGGTGACATATCAGGAAAAAATCTCACAGGAGGCAATGTAGATATAAAAACCACAAGCGGGGAAATCGAACTGGAAGCTTCCGCTGCAGATTCTCTTCATATCGTATCCACCAGTGGGGATATTTCTCTGGAAGATGTCGTCTGTGAAACAGATTTGTTTATTAAAAGCACAAGCGGAGAAGTTTCTTTAGAAAGCTGCGATGGCGGCGAAATGACAATCAAAACGGTCAGCGGAGACGTAGAAGGATCCCTGCGCAGTGTGAAAAATTTTATTACACATACTACCAGCGGCGACGTATACATACCGGATTCTGATTCTTCCGCTTCCACCTGTGAAATCACCACTACCAGCGGTGATATTCATATCACCGTTGATAAATCGTAAGCATAATTATCAGGCGAGGCGGTAGCTGGCGCTATACCAGCGAAATCAATAGCCTACCCATCCGAGATTGTGAAACGAATTTCCTGGATGCATGGTAATCCCCCCTTTTGTACAGGGGATTGAAATCTTTCATAACATGTGGCAGAGTACAATAAAAAGGCCCCCTTTTGCAAAGGGGGCTCCCGCGCAGCGGGTGGGGGATTGTAATACTATCATTTTTAAAGGAACTTTAAATCGGAAGTATGTACAAACAATCCCTCAGTCGCTATCGCGACAGCTCCCTTTGCACAAGGGAGCCTTTTTATATTATACATCCAGGAGATTCACTTTACAATTTTAATTATAGACAAAAAGCTTCCCATTCTGGGAAGCTTTTCTTTATTACAGTATAACCGATTTGTGCCTGGAAACATGACAATTTATATTCACCGCCACTGGCAGCCCGGCAATATGCGTGGGCGCATAATTCACACGGACAGCCAAAGCTGTAGTATCCCCGCCAAACCCCTGGGGACCGATTCCTGTTTGATTAATCGCCCGCAGCATCTTTTCTTCCAGCCTTTTATAATTTACGTCCTCCGCAGGCGTATCCCGCAGCAGCGCCCGTTTTGCCAAAAGCGCGGAGCCTTCAAAGTTCGCACCAATGCCTACTCCTACAATAATAGGAGGGCACGGATTGGCACCAGCACGCAGCACACTGTCCACAACAAACTGTACAATTTCATCCTCAGTTGCAGAAGGTGTAAACATCCGGATCGCACTCATGTTCTCACTTCCAAATCCCTTGGGTGCAGCAGTCAGGCGAATCCTGCCCGCCAAATCTGAATCCTTCGAAAACGAAACGCGCAGAGCTGCAGGCGTATTATCCTCTGTATTAGTTCGGTCATACAACGGATCCCGCACAATAGATTTGCGCAGACTTCCCTCTACATATGCCCGATGAACACCTTCGTTGACTGCATCCTCCAGCACCGCATCTATGTACACTCCCTGCCCGATTTCACAGAACAGGACAGCCATTCCGGTATCCTGACAAATCGGCACATCCAACTCATCCGCTGCTGCAATATTATCCTCCAGCGTATCCAGCACACCCCGGGCAACTGCATCCCGCTCGCAGGATTTTGCATGGGAAATCAACTTGCATACAGCATCCGGCAAGCGGTAGTTTGCATCAATAAAAAGTGCACGCACAGCATCAGATATCTCTGCATGCCCAATAACACGCACAGCGCCCGAGGGCGTCTCTAAATACTTCTTTTCACATTCCATAATTGGACATCCTTTATACAACATCAATTATACAGGTCATTATAAAAAATAATTTCTTCCGGAAGGCGCAAGTTCAGTTTTTCCTTTGCAATTCCAATGATATACTCCTCATCTACCGGCGCATCCATTTGATTTTGCAAAGCGTTTGCCTTTTCCTGTAAAGCGTCAACCTCCGCTTTCAGTTCATCCCGCTGTGTCCGGTACTCATTAAAAGTGAGCTGTAAATGCACAATGGAAATCACAGCAAACACAGCCAGCGCAAAAATTGCAACCTTAACAAATACGCCTGTATTTTTTCTTTCCATAGCTTTAACATCCCCCAACTATAACATGTCTTCGATCTATGTAAACCGGACCGCTTTCATCCAGTTCTTCTTTACTTTTTCCGTTTGGCGTATTCTTCTCCGGTGCCGGAAGTGGGCGCCTACCGGAGCAAACAGCCGACAACTTCTTTTTCCAATCCATACAAACGGCTGTGTCAGCAAATACAGAATCAATCCAATCACACTGCGCAGCACCGCAACAATATACCCGGAAAGGTACATCACCAGTCTGCCCACACTCCAATAATATGCCATAAACCCAAGCACACAGCCCAAAAGCAAGTACCACCGGAAACGCCCATTATTTAGAGCATACAAGAACACACAAAAGCTAGCACCCGTACTAAGTCCATACAAAATATCCAGCAAATGTACAAAAAGAAGCTCTGAAATAACGCCTCGCCCCAATTTCCCAATATGGCGGCAGGGCAGCCGGCGGGTCCAGGATACAGACTGAATATGCACAGGAGTAATACCGGCAAGCATACGCACAATACGCAGCGAATCGTACAAGACCCCGAAAAACAGTCCCAGCAGCAGCGCATACAGCGTAATCTGCAGCTGATATAAAATTACAATAAACTGCATCAGCCTAAAAACCGACGAAAAATGCCATTCTTCTGCGTAGGTGCCTTACCGTAATAACAAAAAGAATTTACAAGTCCTGTAATACAAATCCGCCCGGTTTCAGAACTGAAGCTGTCGATTTTCAAATCTGACCCGTCCACAGCGATCATGCCGCCGCTGTAGGACATTTCCACAGAAGTATCAGAGAACGCGGAAACATCCAAAATTCCCGTCAGTTCCAGCTTCTTACGGTCATACAAAAACACATTATTCTGCGCCTGTGTCAATTCTTCATTCATAAAATTGCCTCCTACCCTTTTACCTGTCAATAAAAGCTATGTTGGAGGCACGTAAAATATGTCAGCCTTCTATAATTTCATACATGGAAGCGGCATCGGCTTTTGCAACGTGCTCACGCACATCCAGTACGCGAAAGCGCAGCACACGCTCTCCAAAAGTAATCTCCACCACGTCCCCCGGTTTCACATCATAAGACGCCTTTGCCCGTCTACCGTTTACCTGCACGTGATCATTGTCGCAGGCTTCATTTGCAACCGTCCGGCGCTTGATTACCCGGGATACCTTCAAAAATTTGTCCAGTCTCATCTGATTGTCGAAATTCCTTTTCTATCTATATATCATGCAAATCAGCTTTTCCAAATATAGGCGAAACAGCTCCGATTTTCATCGGAGCTGTCACATTACAAACAAAATTAACCGTTTACCTTTTCTTTCAGCGCCTTACCAGCGGAGAAGGAAGGATATTTAGATGCAGCAATCTTGATTTCTTCGCCGGTTGCAGGGTTGCGTCCGGTACGAGCAGCTCTCTCTTTAACGTCAAAACTACCAAATCCGATGATCTGGATCTTTTCACCTGCAACGAGTGCTTCCTCGAGTGCATCAAAAACAGCTACAACAGCTGCGTCAGCGTCTTTTTTCTTCAGTCCTGTCTTGGCTGCAACTACATCGATCAGTTGTGTCTTGTTCATTTTCTGAATCCTTTCATCTTGAAAAATCTGAAAGCTTTGCTTCGCAACGCATTTCTTGCAGTTAGTATACCACTTTTTTTCCCTATTGACAAGGGTTTTTTTAGAATTTTATTCCTAAACCGCTGATTTTTCACGTTTTTGATGCAAAAATGCATCTTTTTTAACAAAACGGTTTACACAGTCAGAGACTGCTCAAACGTCTCCACACTGTCAATAAATGCATCACACCGATGAGACAATGCCGCTTCCAGATCTATCCCTTCCATCTCTGCCGCCGCACACAGCGCAAACACCTTCTCAGCCAATTCCGATGCAAGATCCACCCCTTTTGCCGACACTGCAGCAGCAAGCGCATCTTCACAGGAAGTATATCCAAAAGCAAGTTTTTTCCGTGCCTTGCACTGAATTTTCTGAGCGCGCAGCAACGCAGGCAGATATGGGGGAACACGCCGCAGAGACTGTGCTACACTTTCAATCTGCTTTTCCTGGGACTTGATCTCCTCCCATTTCTGCAAAACCTGATCACTGTTTTTCGCGTCTCCGGCGCCAAAAACATGGGGATGCCGGTGGATCATTTTTGCAGTAATATCATGCACCACATCTTCTATAGTAAAACTGCCCTTTTCCTCTTCTATACGGGCATGAAATACCGCCTGGAACAGTAAGTCTCCCAGTTCCTCCCGCAGAAGCGCTGCATCCTCCGTATCAATCGCTTCCACCACCTCGTAGGTCTCTTCAATCAAACATTTCCGGATGCTGGCATGAGTCTGCTCCCGATCCCACGGACATCCCCCTTTTCCCCGCAAAAGCGCCATAACAGAACGCAGAGAGTCAAAATCATGCTTCTTTTCGTTTATAATCTCCTGTTTGTTTTTCATCCTTTATAACCTTTATTTCATTAGCTTCATTTTGTTTAATAACCTGTAAATTTTTTCACCCTTTGGAAGAAGCTTCACATCTTCTCCGGAAATGCCCCGCAGCAGGAACAAAAGAATCAAATATACAAGCGCTGCCAGACAAATCGCTGCAAAGGTCGCGATTTTTCCGCTGATATATCCCTCCAGCAGTTCATATGAGAAAAACGCAGTGACCGCACAGGCGATACTTGCCAGCAACGGCTTCCCAAACAAACCGGACAGCTTCGGCATCACACCTACATGCTTATATACAAAATACAAATTCATAACTGTTACGGTTAAATAGCACAGGAAGGTAGAAATCGGTGTCCCCTTCATACCGATGATCTGAATCAGAAAATAGTTGGTGACAATCTTCACACACGCACCGGTCAACATAGATATCAGCGGCTTGCGCTCATGTCCGTTTGCCTGCAAAATTGCGTTTGTCACTGATAAAATACAAATGAATGCAGTGGAGGGAGCAAGGAGTGTCAAAAGGGGCGCCGCCAATTCAACAGAGCTTGCTTTATAAAACAAATTCAAAATAGGGCGGGACAGGGCGGCAAGTCCAAGTCCGCAGGGAATGCCGATCAGCATTGCCACACGCATGGAGGATTCCATAACAAGGCGGCACCGTTCGTGATCCCCCTTCTTTCTTGCAGCAGAGAGCAACGGAACAATGGAATAAGAAATCGGATAAATCAGTACCGGCGGCAGATTGAACATGGGAACTGCCAGAGAGGTATAATTTCCGTAAAGAGATGTTGCCGCCACCTGGGTAAGTCCGGTTGACTGCAGCAACTGCTGTACAATAGCCGCATCAATCAAATTGGTCAAACTCATAACAGACGCGCTGATCGTAATCGGAAGCGCCACAATCACAAGCTTTTTCAAAAGCGTTTTCTGTGGCAATACCGTATCATCCACACCGGCAACCGCAATATACTCAGCATCGTACTGTTTTTCCTTGAAAAGCAGTTTAGAAAAAGTGAGAAACATCATACCAAGCGCTGCGCCGATGGTCAGTCCCACCGCCGCATATGCAGCTACAATATAAATGGGCTGATCCATGCGGATTGCATACAAAGCAAGGGTAATTCCCACCCCAAGCTTGCACACTGCCTCCGTGAGCTGTGAAATAGCTGTGGGAAGCATAGACTGATACCCTTGGAAATATCCCCGCAAAGCGCTGGATATACAGATAAAGAAAAGCGTAGGCGCAATTGCCATAATGCAATACTTGGTATTTCCGGCACCGATCATAGTCGACAGCGGTCCTGCCCCCAGCAGCATCACCAGCATGCCCACAACACCGATAACAAAGAAAAGGATCAGCGACACCCGCAAAATCCGTTTCACCTGCCGGATTTTTCCTGCGGCACGGCTGTCTGCAACCATAATAGATATGGCAGTGGGCAGTCCTGCCGTAGAAACCATATACAAATATGTATAAATCGTATATGCAGCATTGTAATATCCCATGCCCTCATCACCCACAATGTGATTCATGGGAATCTTAAACATTAAGCCGATCGCCTTCACAATAAGGTTTGACACAGTCAAAATCAGCACGCCGGAAAAAAATAATTTTGTGCTGCTATGCGCTTTTCCTCCATTGCCGCCCTTTCCGGAGCGGATGGATCCACCTGCATTTTCTCTCACAACAATATCCTTTCGCTATGTAGGGCATACGCCCATTAGATTATAAATTCTCTGAACACAGAACGCATGGGAATCATAGACACGTCCACAGCACTTTCCGAGAACTGCCGGAGCCGTCCGCGCAAATCCTGTATCCAGTCATAATGGGGACCGTCTGCCGGGTAATCGTCCGTGATGTGCAAAAAGTATCTGCCAATCAGAAAGATTTCATATGGCAGCATGGAATTGATAACATAATCACAACCGCTCACATATGGAAAAATATTTTTCTCCTCATTGCTGCGGACGGAATCCCACAGCGCCATGGTATAATGAGGGGAAGAATCCCTGTGATAAAAATCCCGGACAATCCGGCGCATCAGCCGGATTTCATTTTTATCAAATGCCGTTCCGCAGACATTAGCGCCCTGCTCCACACTGATATAAATACTTTTATATCCGAACGACTCCAGTATCCTGGTAATCTGGGGATAGATTGCCTGGATTCCCTCAAACACATAAATATCGCGCTCATCCGGCTGATATTCCGTATAAGCAACCCGCTTGCGCAGGGGAAAATCAAAGGTCGGCAAAAGTACCTTCTCTCCTGCGGCAATTGCCTGCACCGCAGAAGCAAAATAGGCAAGATCCAGAGAATCTGCGCCTTCAAAGTCTGTAATGCCCCGGCGCTTCATTTCATCGCTGTCCAAATAAAAATCATCTATGGAAAGCACCCGTGCCCGCCGACCTGCGCGCTCGATTTCCCCGGTCAGCTTTGCTGCAGTGGTAGTCTTTCCAGAGCAGGACGGACCGGACAAAGTCACACATCGAAGCTCCGACAGCCCGGCGATTTCCGTAGAAATTGCATGGAGCCGCGCCTCAAACTGCTCTTCGCACCTGCTGCAAAATGCAGCCGCCTCCTCTTTTGTATTATATATACGATCTATTTCAATCATAAATGCAATTATTTCTCCCTAAAGTTTCTATAAAAATCCGATGCAGACTGATAAAGCCACTCTGCTTTACCCCCCGCATCTTCTCCCGCAAGATATTCATATGGATATTTTTTCTCACAAATGCGCAGAATATTCTTTTTATCCCTATTCTGTGAAACCAGCTTTGTCATAGCAGATGCGCCCGCGCCGAATATAGAATGGATTTCCTCCATCATATAAATGTTGTACAGACAAGGATGTCCAGGAAGCGCATAGCCTGTATTTTCCAAATTACCTGTCGTATTTTTCTGTCGGTATAAATAATACGGAGCATAGCCGGCGTCCTGTATCCGGTTCACAGAAGTTTCCACAGCCGCAGTCGTCTCCATATCACGCACACGGTAAATTTCACGATCCGTTTTCGTTATAGACGCACCGCGCTTCACATAAAAGGTATGCACAGTTATATTTTCCGGTGCAAGCGCCAGCACCTGATCCAGCGAATTTACAAAACTATCTTTTCCCTCTCCCGGCAGTCCGGCAATCAGATCCACATTGATATCCTGGATTCCGCTGTCCCTTGCCGTCTGATAGGCGCGGTAGAAGTCCTCCGCCGTATGCCGCCTGCCGACTGCGGCAAGCACCGCATCATTCAAAGTCTGTGTATTCACACTGATTCTGGTGATGCCCCGCCGCACTGCAACCGCTAATTTTTCCGAATCAATGGTGTCTGGACGTCCTGCTTCCAAAGTAAATTCCTGCAGCCGGGAAACATCCCAGCATTCGCCGATCACTCCAAGAAGGGTGTCCAACTGAGATACATTCAGTGTGGTCGGCGTACCCCCGCCGATATATACCGTTGCAACCTCAAGTCCCAACCTTCCGATTGTAGCAAACACACTGCGTATCTGACTGCACAGGGCGGTAAGATATTCGGGAATCAGCGAAAGAAGCCTCTGAGAGGTAAAGGAAACAAAGGAGCAGTATTCGCACCGGGACGGACAAAAGGGGATTGCTATATAAACACTGCACATGTTCCGCACATCCGATGTAATAAGCGGACGTGTGTCACACGCAGTACGTACCGCAAGACGCGCTTTACTCTCCTGACAGAAAAATTCTGCCGTGAGACGCCGCACTGCTTCATCCGGAGTCATGCCCTTCTCAAGCATATCCAACACCATACTTACAGGCCGCACACCGGTGAGCATGCCCCACGGGGGCGTAGCGCCGCTGTATTGCTGCCCTGCGAGAAGCATTGCGCCGCCCGCCGCTGTTTTACACTGCATTTCTCTGGAAAGGCGTGCCGCTGTCTCCGCCGGAACAGTATATTCCGCTGTCCACTCCCCGGCAGGCGTACGGATGGAAGCATAACCGGTAACTATATCCGATTCCGTAACCGTCAACTCCACACACTCCCCCGAAGTATCCCCTTCCTTTGGGAACTTAGATCCGGGAAAAAACAGAAGCACCAGCGTTTCCGCAAAATACCTGCTGATATATCCATTTGTAATCAGGGTCATATGCTTCGTTCACCTTTCAGTACTCTGCTGTCCATGGGGATTGTAACAGGACCGTCATTCACCAGCGATACCTGCATATCCGAACGGAATTTGCCCCGGCAGACTGCGGGAACAAGCGGTGTTATATACTCGCAAAAGTATGCAAACAACCCTTGGGCTCGCTCCGGCGATGCGCTTGCGAAAAAGTCCGGTCTGTTTCCTTTTTTATAGGATGCATACAACGTAAAGTTCGGAACAACCATAACCGTCCCGCCGATGTCACCGATCGAGCAATTCATTTTGCCTGCCTCATCCTGAAACACCCGCAGCTTGGCAATCTTTTCAGCAAGCAGTTCCGCATCCTGTTCCGTATCTTCGGCAGATACGCCAAGTAATATCAAAAATCCCCGTCCGCACTGGGAATATGGTTCTCCGTCTGCCACAACCGATGCGGAACGGATCCGTTGTAAAATCGCTAACATATCAGTTAAATCCTCTGACTACAGAATTTACATGAGGAACAGCCTTCAGCTTGGACATCACAGAATGGAAATGTGCCGTGTCCTTGCAGGTAAATTTTACATTGATGATAATATCATCTTCCCCATGTTTTCTGGTATTGATCTGTAAAATAGATACACGCATTTCTGCAAGCGCAGCCGTAACACCTGCGATCACAGAAATATCGTTATCCGCAAACACCTGAATCATTGCCTCAAACACGCCGTGATCCTGATGAATTTCTTCCATATCCCATTCCGCCCGGATCCAGCGGTGGAAGAACTCGTCACCTTTCATCCCGGTAACTACATTGGGGCAATCCCGCTTGTGAATAGACACGCCGTAACCTTTGGTAATAAATCCGATAATGGCATCCCCGGGAAGCGGATTGCAGCACTTAGCAAACTTGACGGCGCAGCCCCGTTCTCCATCCACAATAATTCCTCCAGATTTTCCGGACACGGGAGAGGGCACCGTTTTGACATGCTCCGCTTCCAAGATCGGCTCCGGTTCCTCCGGGCTGATCAGCTTTTCTGCTTCCTCGCGCAGCTTCGGCAGCACCTTACTGATCGGCACACCGCCGTATCCTATGGTATTGCACAAATCTTCACCACTGTGCATTCCCATACGTCCGGCAACATTTCCAATGATCTCCGTGCGCTGCGTTTCTGTAGCATGCCGGGAGATACGCAGAATTTCTTTGTCCAGCTCGCCCCGTCCGATTTGAATATTTTCACTCCGCTTTTCCCGTTTAAACCACTGACGGATTTTGTTGCGCGCTTCACCGGTGCGGACGATTTTCAGCCAATCCCGGCTGGGTCCCTTGGACGCGGCAGAAGTGAGCACCTCCACAATCTCCCCGTTTTGCGGACACTTATCAATGGGAGCGATCATACCGTTGATTTTTGCACCCACCATTTTGTTGCCCACTTCCGAGTGAATCGCGTAAGCAAAGTCAATGAGCGTAGATCCCTGGGGCAACGCAATTACATCGCCCTTGGGTGTAAATACAAAGGTTTCGTCATGGAATATATCAATTTTCAGAGAATGCATGAAATCATCCGGATCAATCGCTTCATTTTCCGTGTCAATCAGCTTGGAAATCCATGCAAGCTTATTATCCATGTCCTCCTTGCTCTGCGCGCCCGTTTTATATTTCCAGTGCGCAGCAATACCGTATTCCGCCACATGATGCATTTCCCGGGTTCGAATCTGCACCTCAAAGGGAACCCCTTCCCGACCAATCACCGTGGTATGCAGAGACTGATACATATTGGGCTTCGGTGTGGAAATATAATCTTTAAACCGCCCCGGCATACTCTTATACATTTCATGAATAATACCAAGTGCAGTATAGCATTCCAATTCCGTTTCCACAATGATTCTAAGGGCATAAAAGTCGTAAATTTCATCAAATTCCTTGCACTGATTAAACATTTTCCGATAAATGCTGTATACCGTTTTTACGCGGCCTTCCAAGGTAAAGTGAATATTATATTTTTCCAAATGTGCGGAAACGTTCGCACGGACATTTTCGATAAAATTCTGATTCTGCCCGTACTTTTCTTCAATGTGCTGACTAACCTCCGCATATCCGATGGGGTCCAGATAAGACAGTGCAAGATTTTCCAGTTCCTGCTTAATGCGCTGAATACCGAGCCGATGTGCCAAAGGCGCATACACATGCATCGTTTCAAGTGCCGTAGTTCTCCGCTTATTTTCTGGCTTGGCATCCAAAGTGCGCATATTATGCAGTCGGTCGCACAATTTAATGAAAATAACCCGCACATCCTTAGACATAGCAAGAAGCATCCGCCGGATGTTTTCCATCTGTGCTTCTTCCTTGTCCTCAATGTTCAGATCCACCAGCTTGGTCAGCCCGCTGACCAGCATAGCAACGTCCGAACCAAACCATTTTTCAATGGTAGCAATATCTGTTTTATCGGAACAGTCCTCCACAGTATCGTGGAGAAACGCCGCACAAATAGAATCCGTGTCCAGTCCCAGTGCAGCCACGATTTCCGCAACGGCAACCGGATGGATAATATACGGTTCTCCGCTGTTGCGGAACTGCCCCTCATGCAAATTTGCCGCATACAGATACGCCTTCGTAATTTTATCTATATCGTATTTCTTTCCGCTGGACTTGAGCATACCAAGCAAATTCTTGATATCGTCCGTGCTTCTTTCAATCTGACCTGATGTATCCATAACAATTTACGCTTTCCCCGCAAAAAATGCTGTCCGTAATTTTTTCAATATGTTGGATTTATTCAAATCCGCTTTCACTTTTACATAAATATATTTAAAACGGTAAATTTCCCGCTCGTTTTCCAATTTTTCAACGCCCAGTATATTCATCTCTTCAAAAATCCGGATGATATACTTGACCTTCACATACCGCATCTCCCGTCCGGTGCCGGACAAAAGATTGCACAAGGACCGGATACTGAAACTGTCATGCTCCAAACGCAGTTCTTTTTTTATCAGATTATATAAAACTGCGCAATCCTCTCTGGTGGGAACAATGCTTTCTGCTTTCTCCTGCGTCAGGTGCAGCACTGCATTCCCACTGTTGATCTCCTGATATAAAGCCTGTTCCTTTTCAAATGTCTGTGCGCTTTTTTCACACAAACGCATATCCTTCACGATATACTGCAGACTTTTCACATTCTGATAGGAATTGATATCCAATTGAAACAATACATCAACTGTATCTCCTACGTATAGATCCAAATCCTCCGGCATTTTTCTGAAAAACATTCCTGTAATGATCAACGTATCCTTCACCAGAGTCATTTTTATATGCTTTCCGCCGCCTACAGCAGAAACTGAGGATAACTGCATTCCCCGCATCACAAACAGCGGCACAGGATTGGAGACGCCGAACGGCTCCAGCTTATACAGTTCAGTCGCCTGGGTCATATGTATATCGGAAGGAATCAGTTCACATTCCGCTTCTATCACAGGAGCCGGCTCCTGCTGTGCAAAGCATCCTCTTGCATAATCATTGATCCGGCTGCGAAAAGCCGTAAGATTTTCCCGACTGACTGACAGTCCGGCAGCAAGCTCATGTCCGCCGTATTTCAAAAGCAGATCCTCACAGTGCGTAAGCGCATCTACCAGATTCATACCTTTTATGCTTCTGCCGCTGCCCTTTCCTGTATCTCCCTCTCCTGCTTCTCCGTTGTCAAAGGAAATCAGAATGCAGGGCTTACCGTATTTCTCCGTTATTCTGGAGGCAACAATGCCGATAATGCCATGATGCCATTTTTCATCTGCAAGCACAATTACCGGATCCTGTGCAAAATCACCGTCGCTGTCGATCCGTGCAAACGCCTCTTCCATTATTTTGTTTTCTTCCGCCTGCCGTTCCTGATTGATTTTACACAGCTCCCGTGCCAGGGTATCCGCCTGCTCCCGCTCCTTTGATAAAAGCAGATCTACCGCAATAGACGCATTGCGGATTCTGCCGGCAGCATTCAGTCTGGGAGCAATGGTAAATCCCACATACCCGGAAGTAATTTTTCGTTTCTGACCCGGCTTTGCATCTGTATTAATTGCATCCAAAAGCGCCGCCAGAGATATGCGGGGGGCCGTTTCCATCATATGCAGTCCTCTGGAAACGATCAGACGGTTTTCGTCCCGCAGGGGCATCACATCCGCTACCGTTCCCATCGCCGCAAGATCCATATACTGATCGCTCACACAACGGATATTTTCCAGTACCGTTCGCTGGGGACAGCGCAGAATTTCCATCGCACACAGCAGCTTGAACACCACGCCCACTCCTGCAAGCTCTTTGAAGGGATACGGGCAATCCTGCTGTTTTGGATTCACCACCGCATATGCCGTTGGAATGGTACTGTGACATTCATGGTGATCTGTAATAATCACCTCCATACCAAGACTGTGAATAATCTCCGCTTCCGCTACAGCTGTAATTCCTGTATCGACGGTCACAATCAAGCGGCACCCGTTATCACAAAGCCGCCGCAGAGAAGGCTCCGACATACCGTATCCTTCCTGAACCCGAGACGGAATATAAAAGTCCACATTTCCACCAAGGGCTGACAAATACATATATAAAATAGATACGGATGTCACTCCGTCTACATCATAGTCTCCATAAATAACGATTTTTTCTCCTGCCGCAGCGGATGCAAGAATCTTTTCCGCTGCTTTTCCCATGTCTTTCATCAGAAACGGATCGTACAAACGATCCGTTTTGCTTTCCAAAAAATCCACAGCCGCCCCTGCGCTTGTGCATCCCCGATTCACCAGCAGCTGTGCAGTAGGCAGACACAAGTGCAGTGTCTCCGCAATTTCTCCGGCAACCGTATTCTCCTCAACCTGACGGCGGGTTGCTTTCACATTCCATATGGTTTTATTTGTTGCAGACTTCATTGTCATAGTATATCCTTTTTACCGCAAAAGCGGTGCAATAACATAACGTTCAGAATTTCTGCCAATGCGGCACAAAATATGCAGTGCAAGTTTTACTGCATCCGCTTATACCGACCGAGAATCGCCAGTGCAACCCGCATTCCATCCGCAGCAGCACTCATAATTCCGCCGGCGTATCCAGCACCCTCTCCGCACGGGTAAACCATTCCATGTCCGATTGCTGTCAGATCATCGCCGCGCAATATGCGTACAGGAGCGCTTGTCCGAGTCTCAATACCGGTAAGCGGTACATCCGGCGCATCATATCCGGGAATTTTTTTTGAAAAACGATGCAGACCTTCCTTCAGCATGTCGGAAGCAAACAAAGGAAGCAGCCTATTGAAATCCGCAGGCGCTATCCTGCCGCCTCTGTAAGAAGGCACAATCCGCACGCCCAGTCCCCCCGGCTTTCCCTCGTAAAACGCGCCAACGCTTTGGCACGGAGCGCTGTAATCACCACCGCCTGCCTGAAAAGCCGCCTGTTCCAAATCACGCTGAAACCGTATTGCCCCGGCGGGACTGCCGCCAAAATCCTCCGGAAGTACAGACACTGCCACCGCTGCATTTCCGTTTCGCATTCCCCGGTCATGCCGGCTCATTCCGTTGGTAACCACACCGCCCTGTTCCGATGCAGCGGCAACCACTTCCCCGCCTGGACACATACAGAATGTATATACACCCCGCGCTCCGCGCCGCCAAGACATCTGATATTCTCCATGTCCAAGAACTTCGGCAAGTTCTGCCTTTCCATACAATGCAGCATCTAATTCTTCCTGCAAATGCTCCACACGCACACCGATAGAAAAGGGCTTTGCCTCCACAGCATAGCCTGCTTCCATCAAGTAGGCATACAAGTCCCTTGCGCTGTGTCCGGTAGCAAGTACCACCGGCCCACAAGCTATTTTTTCCCCGTCTATCTGAATCCAGCCGTCTCCTACCGCCTCTACTCTGGTGCAATACCGGATTTCACCGCCCAAACTACAGATTTCCCGATCTGCATTCGCCACCACATTTCGCAGAATATCCGTACCGATATGCGGTTTAGCACGCCACAGAATATCCTCCGGTGCCCCCAAAGCCTGAAGCATTTCCAATATAAACCCGCATTTGCTGTCCCCGATCCGGGTAGTCAATTTCCCATCAGAAAAGGTTCCAGCACCACCGGCGCCGAACTGAATATTGCTTTGCAAATCCAGTTTTCCTGTTGATACAAAATTTTCTACCGCAGCGATCCGCTCCTCTACAGAACTGCCCCGCTCCAATACCAGCGGACAAAGACCCGCACGCGACAAAAGCAGAGCACAGAACATTCCTGCGGGACCAAATCCCACCACCACAGGACGGTCGGGAAGCGTCTCCTCGCCTACCGGAATATGCAGCGTTTCTTCTCTGCATACTTTAATATCCTGCACGCAGGGAATCTGCTCCGAATCTGCCTGAGACTGTGCCACCACGGAACAGACAAACGTAATATTTCCGCGGTGCCTTGCATCAACAGACTTCCGGCGTATATGAAGGGAATCTTGAAGGAAAGGAACGGCATTTTGGGAAAGCTTTCTACGGGCAATATTTAAAATGTCTCCATCTTCTGCAGTAACAGGAACCCGTATATTTTCAACAACGATTTTACTTTTCATTTAATCAACACCTGAACATTGTATTCGCCCAGCTCATATACCGTCCCGGACGAATCATTGATGGAAATCACACCTTCCGCATATACAAGCCCCATATTGCTGTGGGTATATCCTGTTAAATCTGCGGATACGGTAATGTCGTCCGCACTCAGCGCATCTATAGCCTCACGGTCACCACGCACCGTAACAGGCACCATTGACGTCAGCACTTCATATTCCAGCCCGCTGTCCACAGTAACCTTGATGTTCTTCACATTGAACGTCTTGCTTTTCGTGCCTATATGCCGCACAGCAACTGTTGCTGTCGCAGAATCCTCGTCCAAAGTAATTGTATCCGGCACATTGATCCGCACAATCATACTGGAATCTTCCGAAATGGATTTTTCATCCAAGGTAGTGACCACGAGTTCGTCCATATTTGCCAACACTGCCGGATCCCCCTTTACTGTCACCGTTTCCGGATCAATGGTAATCCGAGAATTTTCTTCCGTATAATATCCATACTTTGTAGCCGCCGTAAGCGTTAATTCCTTATAACAGTATACGGGTATATTCACCTTCACCTCTGTTTTGGAAAGCCGCACATACGGGTTGCTGATCACCTCACCGGACAAGCCGATCAAATCCAGAGCACCCACCATGGAAACAGAAGACTCAATGGTTCCCGCATCCAAACTTACCTGCGCAAAGTCTATATTGTCCAAAAATGTTTTCGGTCCGCTTACAGTAACCGTATCTGTATCTGCAGCAAGCTCGCCCAGTTCATAACTTTCCGGTATCGCAATCGAAGAAATGCGGGACTTTACATCCACCACGGCAGAAGCACGCTCGTCAATATAGAGAGGAAGCGTAGATATGGAGGATTCAACCAAAGTAAGTCCGGAAGGAAGATTGATAAACAATGCAATCTCATGATTTCCTGCCTGGGTAATTCCCGAAACATCCGCAGTCACGTTAATATCATCAATGGTGTACCGCCCAATGATACTTTTGGATCCCTTCACCTGTAAATCCACCACTGCATCGTATCCGCCAAACACGGATAAATTATGCTCGCCCTCCAGCGTTGACACTCCGGTAAGGGTTACCGGCACACCTAAAAATTCAGACTCATAATCCGGGCTGTCCACTTCCATAACATACAGCCAGATGATAAAGGCGCAGACAAAGCAAAGAAGCTTGGTGCCAATGTGCCAGTTTTTCTTTTCCCGCGCAGCAGCTTTTTCGCTTTTCATATCTATGACCATGCCTTTCTTTGGATTTGTGCCGGTTTCGCCCCCGGCGAAATACGCCCCCGCATAGGGTGCAAGGTGCAAATCAGGTCTGAAAGAAACCGACTTTGTATTTCATATTTTTTCATCTTTCAGACTCGCCATCCCTCTCTGCATTTTTACCCGAGCCCTTACGCATAAAGCGGAAAATCTTTTTGTTCTCTTTCACTTGGGAAACCGGTCCAACCAGTTCGGTAAGCCGACTGCGCAAGGTATCCGCATTATACCCTCGGGTCAGATACCCGTCTACCGCAACGGAAATCACACCCGTTTCTTCCGATACTACGACCACCGCCGCGTCACTGTTCTCACTCAGTCCAATTGCAGCGCGGTGACGCGTTCCAAGATCCCGGTTAATATCCTGCTGCGTCAGCGGCAAAAGACATCCCGCCGCATGAATTCTTCCGTTTCGCAAAAGTACTGCACCGTCGTGAAGAGGCGCTTTGTTAAAGAACATATTCCGCAGTAAATATGCGCTGACCTGAGCATCACAAACCGTTCCTGTGGCAGCAATTTCCCCCAGCCTCGTTCCGCGTTCAAACACAATGAGCGCGCCCGTTTTCTCCGCCGCCATTTGGGCAGCAGCCGTTGACACCTCACGAATTGCCAGCATCCAGACAGAGTTATCTTTGGATTCACTGATATTCTTCAATCCTTTCAATGAACTACCGCCCATCTTTTCAAGCGCACTGCGCATTTCCGGCTGAAAAAGCACCACCAGCGCCAGCACGCCTACCTGGAACAAATTCTGAAAAATATATTTCAGCGCATGCATGCCCAGCAAATCACTCAGCACCAGAAAAAACGTGAAGAAGATAACGCCGACAGCCAGCTTTCCCGCCCGGCGCTCCCGTACAAAACGAAAGGCATAATATAAAATAATTGCAACAAAAAATATATCAATGAAATCCACAATAGATATGGAATGAATCGTTCGTAATATTCCGCTGAAAAAACCGGCGAACCACTCTGCAATTTTCATGCTGTCACCCTGTCCCTATTTTGCAAAAGTTGAAAATACTGCCCTCCATGGCAATCTTTGTTATAAGTATACCATAAATTGCGCCGCATTTCAAACAATTATCAAATTATTTACATAAATAAGATATCCCGTTATAAAAAAATTGGATAGATTAATCATCGAATATGTCTTTTTTTCTGATAAAAAGTGTGTTATACTAATAACGTACATAATCAGTGGGGAGAAATCATATGCAAAATACCGCGAGCAGTAAAATAACAATTGTATGCGGACACTACGGCAGCGGAAAAACAAATGTTGCCGTCAACCTTGCCCTTCAGTACAAAAATATGCATCCCGACACAGATGTTGCACTTGCAGATATAGACATTGTCAATCCGTATTTCCGTGCCGCAGATGCCCGGGATGAATTAACCGCCGCAGGTGTGCGGCCTATTATTCCTGCATTTGCCAATTCCAATGTAGATATTCCAAGTCTGCCCCCGGAACTGTATTCCCTGTTCCGAAATGATACAAACACAGTTTCTTTTTTAGATGTGGGCGGAGACGACGGCGCTGTCGTTCTTGGCATGTATGCAGATCAGATCTGCGAAATTGGGTATGAAATGCTGTACGTAGTAAGCTGCTACCGTCCCTTGACGGAAGATCCTGCAGAAGCGGCAAATCTGATGCATATTATAGAAGATGCATCCCATCTGAAATGTACAGGCGTTGTAAACAACAGTTCCATCGGCAGCGATACAAAGGAAGAAGACGTACGCGCTTCCATTTCCTACGCACACGCATGCGCGGCGGCCTGCAATATTCCGCTGTACTTCACATCCTATTATGAATCGCTTCTGCCTGGACTGCATATACCGGGAGAAACACTTTTCCCAATGAAAAACGTTACAAAACAGATGTTTTAACATCGTTTGTATAAATCCGAAACGGAGGGTTTCCACATGAACAAAGTCACATTCAAAACAGACGTCTGCAAAGGCTGCGGGCTGTGCGTTACAGCATGTCCCAAGAAAATTGTAGTCCTTGCTACCGACGAACTGAACCAAAAAGGCTATCATCCCGCGGTCATTACCGATCAGGAAAAATGTATCGCCTGCGCCATGTGTGCCTTGATGTGTCCGGACTGCGTAATTACGGTAGAAAAAGACGCATAACAACCAAGTGCCTAAGACTGAAGAAAGGATATTATTGACATGTCAGAAAAAGTACTCATGAAAGGAAACGAAGCAATCGCCGAAGCCGCTATCAAATGCGGATGCCGGTATTTCTTTGGTTATCCTATCACCCCGCAAACAGAGCTTTCTGAATATCTTGCAAAGAAAATGCCCAAAGTCGGCGGACTCTGCCTGCAGGCGGAAAGCGAGGTTGCAGCAATCAACATGACTATGGGAGCCGCTGCTTCCGGCACCCGTGTAATCACCTCTTCCTCTTCCCCCGGAATTTCCCTGAAAAGTGAAGGAATCAGCTATATCGCAGGCTGCGATCTTCCCTGCGTAATCGTAAATATACAGCGCGGCGGTCCCGGACTGGGCGGCATTCAGCCCTCTCAGGCGGACTACTACCAGGCAACCCGCGGTGTAGGTCACGGGGACCTGCGTCTTCTGGTATTTGCTCCCTCCTCCGTACAGGAAATGGCACAGCTTACCATTGAAGCATTCGATCTTGCAGATATCTACAGAATGCCTGCAATGATTCTTGCCGATGGCGCACTGGGTCAGATGATGGAGCCGGTTGATTTTGGTGCAATCCCCCAGAGAGAACTGCCCGCAAAAGATTGGGCAGCATGCGGTCACGAAAACAAGCGGAAAAAGAATATCGTAAACTCCCTGTACATAGATCCGCAGGAACTGGAAAACATTATAGACCAGCGGTACGAGCGGTATGCTAAAATTGAAGAAACAGAGGCACGCTGCGAAGAATATCTCACCGATGACGCGGACATTGTACTGGTGTCCTTCGGTATTACCGCGCGCGTGTGCAAAACGGCAATCGGCGCTGCACGTGCAGAAGGCATTAAGGTTGGCATGATCCGTCCTATTACTCTCTGGCCCTTCCCCAAAAAGGCAATTCAGACTGCTGCATGCAGTGCAAAAGCAATGCTCAGCGTGGAAATGTCAAAAGGTCAGATGATCGACGATGTACGCCTGGCTGCAGGCGGCAAATGTCCGGTAGAATTTTACGGACGCACCGGCGGCATGATCCCCACACCGGATGCCGTTCTGGAAAAAATCCGTGCAATGTAGGCACAACTGTAAAGAAGGAGTCCGCGTGAAAATTGGAGATTCCCTCGCTCCAAATCCATTATTTTCGCGCACATTTGTTTCCTTTGGAACAAATGTACAGAAAGGTTGAATTTTAAAATGAAAACTGTATTTGATAGACCTGCGGCTCTCTCTGATGTGCCGCTCCATTACTGCCCCGGCTGCACCCACGGTATCATTCACCGTCTTGTTGCAGAAGCAATAGACGAACTGGGTATCGCTGGACAGACAATCGGCGTTGCCAGCGTTGGCTGCTCCGTATTCTCCTACAATTACTTTGAATGTGACATGGTTCAGGCTGCACACGGTCGTGCACCGGCTGTTGCAACCGGAATCAAGCGCACCCATCCGGATAATTTCGTATTTACATATCAGGGTGACGGTGACCTCGCCGCAATCGGTACAGCAGAAACAGTTCACTCTGCTACAAGAGGCGAAAACATCACCATCATTTTCGTAAACAACGCAATCTACGGTATGACCGGCGGTCAGATGGCACCTACTACTCTGCCCGGTCAGGTTACTACCACCTCCCCTTATGGAAGAGACCGTTCTATTCAGGGTAACCCCATTCGCGTATGTGAAATGCTTTCTACACTGGACGGCGTAGCTCTCGCTGCAAGAGTATCTGTGGATTCTCCGAAAAATGTTATGCAGGCAAAGAAAATGATCCTAAAAGCCTTCAAAAATCAGGAGGAGAAAAAAGGGCTTTCTATCGTAGAAATCCTGTCCACCTGTCCCACTAACTGGGGCGTTTCTCCGGAAAAAGCGCTGGACTGGGTTCGCAGCGATATGATCCCCTACTACCCGCTGGGTGTATATAAGGATGTTGATGCTATTGAAGGAGGTGCAGCGAAATGACAACAGCAATGCTTTTTGCAGGCTTCGGCGGTCAGGGAATCCTCTTCTCAGGCAAGCAGATGGCTAAAAGCGCAATGTACGCAGGCAAAAACGTTTCCTGGCTTCCCTCTTACGGTCCGGAAATGCGCGGCGGCGCAGCGAACTGCTCTGTTATCATCTCCGATGAAGAAGTCGGATCTCCGCTGGTAACCAATCCGGATGTTCTGGTAGCAATGAACCTGCCTTCCTATGATAAATTTGAAGCAAGTGTAAAGGCTGGCGGATATCTGATCGTAGACAGTTCCCTGATCAACAAGAAAAGCAAACGTACCGATATTGACGTTTGCTACATCCCCGCTACTGCAATTGCAAGCGAAAACCATATCGAAGGTATGGCAAACGTAATCGTTCTGGGACAGCTTCTGAAGCTCACCGGTTTGTTTGATTACGATACGTTCCTGGCAGATATGCTCCGTGGCATTCCCGAATCCAAAGCCGCATTGATCGAAAAGAACAAAAAAGCACTGGAGCTTGGTTACAACTACAACGCATAAGACAAAAGGGCGCTTCACAAGTGAAGCGCCCTTTTAAAATAATAATGAAGGGTCTGTAAAGAAGAGCTAAACTTATATGGCAACATTTGACGATTTCACAAAATTGGACATTCGCGTGGGCACCATCCTGTCCGCCGTCCCCTTTGAAAAAGCAAGAAAACCTGCCTACCAACTGAAAATAGATTTTGGAGCAGATATCGGACTCAAAAATTCCTCCGCACAGATTACCGAGCAGTACACCCCTGATTCCCTGATCGGCAAGCAGGTGCTGGCAGTGGTAAACTTCCCGCCCCGGCAGATTGCTAATTTCTTCTCTGAGGTGCTGGTGCTGGGAACCTATTCCGCCGGCGGCGTTGTGCTCATCACACCGGATACCCCAGTGGAAAACGGAGACAGATTGGGCTAAGCATTCTTCTAATATGAATATGATTTTCAGGATTTTGCTATAATAATCACACACCTGATCGTTTCCCGCGCCACGCTATACCCTATTAGACTTCCCCAGAAAAGGGAGCTGTCGCATTGCACAAACTTTGTTAGCCTCCCCCCAGCAAAAGGAGGTGGCACGGCCAAGCGTAGCGATCGTGTCGGAGGAATTGTCTGTACATGCTTTCAATTTGCAGATTATCTAAAATGATCGTATGACAATCCCTCACCCGCTGTGCGGGAGCTCCCTTTGCACAAGGGAGCCTTTTATGTTCCTGCAAACTTACACACCCCTACTTAAAGTTTTTTGGGGTTCTTAGCCCCTTTTTTTCCAAAAAAGGGGCTAAGTTGTTTTCTTCCTAATACGAACAGCTTCTATCGCTTCCCACACCGACGCGGGTCATGTAAATCCTGCGTGCAGCCTTGTCCAGCGTCACTACATCTATCGCCGTCTCTGTTGCTGTTCTCGGCGTACGCTGCGCCGGACTGCTGTCCCGTACATCTCCTCCTGCTGTGGTGATGGATATACAGGGGAATGCATATG
>BLMO01000112.1 GCA_011957885.1 Clostridiales bacterium | reverse complement strand
AATCCCTCCGAGTTTTGCTGCGCAAAACCCACCCCCCTTTGCACAAGGGGGGCTTTCATCAGGGGGACTTTTGCACAAAGGGGGGGTATTAGGGGGAGGCATATGAAACTGGATGAACCTGAAGTTTCCCCTTTATGACAAATCATTCACCATACCGATAAACAGCGGCAGAGATGTGGCATTGTCGATAATTGCATACACAAAAGGTCTGTTCAGATTGACTGCTGTCCCCGGACCGCGCAAATACACCTCCACTTCTGTTGCAGCGGCAGCTTTTGTTCCCCGCTCATCTACAGAAATATATGTTTTGTGAATTACATTATCAATATACAGCGCCCCGCCGTCCGCAGACCCCATTTTTGTAAAATCCGATTCATCTCCAAAAGCAGTCGGCATACCCATACTTATAAGGGCGTCCTTTAATTTAGTACTGTATTCACAGTTGAATTTCGGAAGCATAATTTCCACTTCCGTCTCCCGGGCACTTTGCATCCATTTCAGAAATTTTTCTCCCGTGAGAGACGATACAAATTCCTCCATGGAGCAATCCTCTCGGGGCAGCAGCGCTGCGAAAGAGTAATTCCCTTTTTTATACGGCTTGAGGAATCCGGTAACATCTTCATCCGCAATATACAGCATTTCTTTGCCTGAAAGCATTTTTATACTTTGAGGATCTTTTCCTTCTTTTTCCGGATAAAACCATTCATAGGAAACCGCATCTTTCGCAAAAGGCGTTTTCCACAGCCCGTCAAATGCCAGTGCATTCAACAGCAGCACCGCCGCTCTCCGATCAAACTTTTCCACAAGTTGGTCAATCATCCCGTCTGTGTGCTGATTCACCCAGTAATTGACGTCCTTCACAGTTTGCTCGTCAAAGGGCGCTTCATATATGGATGCTTTGTAATAATCCGCACTTTTCTGCAAAAAGTCCTGTACTATCTCAACCTGATTCTCCCGAATCCAGAGGGAGTTTGCAAAGCGCATCCGCTCGCCTTTTGCAGAGGGCAGCTCCTCTGCATAGGTATATAAGTATTCGTTCAGTGCCTCTAAAGAAATTTCCCCGCCCAGCACGGATTCCATTTCTTCTCTCGTTTCGCCGTTTGCTCCGTTGGCAGTCATCGT
>BLMO01000111.1 GCA_011957885.1 Clostridiales bacterium | reverse complement strand
CCCCAGCGATGAATCGGTGAGCATTGAGAACCAATATGAAATCCTCTCCAAATTCGTCATGCTCAACGGCTGGATCGAGGTCAAGACCTATCAGGACGATGGGTACAGCGGCGGCAATTTTCAGCGGCCCGGATTTTTGGAAATGCTGGAGGACGCAAGGCATGGCCTGATTAACCTGATTCTGGTAAAGGACCTTTCCCGTTTAGGCAGGGATTTTGTGGAGGTGGGCCGTTATACGGATGTCATTTTCCCGTCCCTCGGATGCCGGTTCGTGTCGGTTCTGGACTGCCTGGACAGCGAGGGGGACAACACCGATATGCTGCACTTCCGCAGTCTGATGAATGACTACCATCTCAAGGACCTGTCCAGCAAGGTCAAGTCGGTGCTTCATGCCAAGAAGAAAAGCGGCCAGTATCTTGCCGCCTACGCTCCCTACGGATACCGCAAGAGCGAGGAGGACAGACACAAGCTGGTCATTGACGGGGAATCCGCCGCTGTTGTGCGGCAGATATTCCAGATGCGTCAGTCCGGCATGGCCTATGGGAAAATCGCTGCTGCTTTGAATGAGAAAGGGATTCTCCCTCCCCGCTGGTACTGGGCGGTCCATTACGGAAATGGCAGCTGCAAGTATTCCCGGCTGTGGGCTTACGCAACCGTCCGAAGCCTTCTGAACGATGATGTTTATGCCGGTACGCTCACACAGAACTGCACCGGTTCCCGTTCCTATAAGGATAAGACCATGATAAGGAAACCGGAATCGGAATGGATTTCCCATGAGGGCGCGCACGAGGCAATTATCGGGCCGGAGCTGTGGGAGGCCGTCCAGAAAATCAATCAGGCGGCGAAACAGATTTCCGCTAACAATACGCCGCCCCAAGCATCTCTGTTTACCGGAAAGCTGGTCTGCGCGGACTGCGGGCATTCTCTGGTTGCCGCCCGCGAAACACAGCGCCGGAAAAATGGCACTGTCAAGCACTATACTTCTTATTTCTGCTCCCGGTTTGCCACTACCGGACACAGCATCTGCTCCTGGCACCGGATTTTTGAGATCAGCCTGAAAAACCTGGTGCTGAGTGAAATCCGGGCGCATGGCAAAGCGGTTGCAGCCGATGAAGCCGCTGTACTGGATAAGCTGAAACAGCATATCCAATCCGCAAGCGCCGCGCAACAAGAGGACTGCCGACAGGAAATCAGCCGTTTGCGGCGGCGTTTGGAGGAGTTGGAACAGATCACCGCAAAACTTTATGAAGATAAGGTAAGCGGGGCAATCAGCGGCGATTCCTTCTCGGTTCTGATTCAAAAGAACGAGCAGGAACGCATCCAGAAATCGGAACGCCTGGACAGCCTGTTAGCCAGGGAACGGAAAGCCCAGCAGGACATCGCCAATATCCACCAGTGGGCCGGAACCATACGGCAGTATCTGGACTTGCAGGAATTGAACAGGGAAACCATTGAGGAATTGATTGACCGCATTGAAGTTGGAGAACGGACCATTATTGACGGTCAAAGACACCAGGACATTAAAATTTACTACCGCTTTGTTGGGCTGGTGTGATCGGGCGAAAAAACGCCTGACCGCATCAGCAGCCAGACGAAAACATTCTGTAACAGTAGCGATATTTGATTGTTGCACACTGATTTGTCGAATTGGAGAGAAATTAGCAGTTTACCCCTCCCAAATGCCTCGTGTTCTTCAGGATATTTTTAAAGGGCGCAATGTCGTTGTTGTCCCGCATGGTGTCGATGCCGTCATTCATGGCGATATAGCGCACGCCGTTCCTTGGGAAGAAATCCTCGATAAGCTGCCCGGTCTGCAAGTAGTTCCGTCCTAACCTCGATAAATCCTTTGTAATGACAAGGTTTACCTGTTTCCGCTCAATGGCTTTCAACATCCGTTTCAGGTCGGGGCGTTCCATGTTCAAGCCGGTAAAGCCATCGTCCTGATAGACTGCCGTAACCTCCCATCCCTGCTTCTGGCAGAACTTTTCCAGCATATCCCGCTGGTTCTCGATGCTGGCACTCGTCCCGTCAAGGTCGTCGTCCTTGGACAGCCTGCAATAGATAGCCGCCCGGAAGCTCCCGGCAAGAAGTGTGTCCATCCCTGCATATTCAAAAGTGTTCATCATAACCGTTTACCCGCACAATCCAGACGGAACACGGTCACATTGAACCTCGTCTTTATTATATCTCATTTCTTGTGTTTTAGCAAGATATTCTTTATCTATTTTTCTGCTGTGCTTCTGTGCGATAAGGCTCACGAAAACGTCCGTAGCGTCCAGCTCGCCGTCAAATACTGTGGTGACATGAATCTCTGTTTTATTTTTCGCCATAGGCAGTTGTCCTCCATACATGAAAACAGCCAGACAGGGAAGGTCGGCAACGAAGTCCGGCAACGGGCTTCAAAAAACCTTGGAACGAATCCTTGTCTGGCAGTTGGGTTATTTTATACTTTTTCTTTTATTTTTCTGTTGCTTTGGTTGTTAAAGGGGAGAAAAGCCGATAGTTACGGGATTTTCCCCGGCAACCGGCCCGGCAACGGGATAGCAACGAAGTGTGCAACGGGCTGTCTTTTGCCGGATTTTTTCAGAATGGAAGTTCCATCTGCTCCGGCACCGGCATAAATCCCTCCGGGGTTTTTCCCGCCCCGTTGCCGGTGTCCGTTGTCAAGGCGCAAGCGTCAGCTTTTGCCTTTTGCTCCCGTTCCCATCCTTTTTGTCTGCCGTATCCGGCAAACATCCGGGGATTGGAGAAATACTTCCAGCCGGTGACGCACTGGTTCATTATCTCGTTGATTTCCCGGATTTCCCATTGTTTCGGCTCGTCAAAATCATGGTTCAGGGCTTCTTTGTATAGCTGTTTGGAGCAGACCGTATCGCCGGGGTAGCTGTCAAGGAAAGCCTGTATCATCCCGGCTTTGGTGTCCTCCGGCATAAAGTCCCGCTGATGTTCCTTTAGATAGCGCACCATTTCCGGGCTGAATGTCAGCTTCCATCTGCCGCTTTTGTAAATCTCCATCGCTTCCGCCCACACTTGGTTTAAATAGGCTCTGGAAGCGGCTTCGTCCTCTAAAATGTGTGTTTCCGCCTGCTCCGGGCATACCTGTATGGGAATAAAACGGCGGTTGCCGGAGCGGTCAAGGGGCAGGAAGTCAAGGGCATTGGACGTGCCGCCAAACACGCACTGCCTTGGGCGGTCTGCCGGGTGGGTTTCGTAGGGTATCTTGTAGACTTCCTTCTGGCGGCTCAAAAATGACTTGATTTCCTCTATGCTCTTTGCGTTTGCGGTGGCAATCATCTCCGACATTTCGATTATCCAGTGACCTTGCAGCTTCCGGTATACGTTGTCATCGTCCAGTTTCCGCAAATCGTCCGAAAACCACTCGTCTTTGACTGCCAGCAGACGGAAGAAGGTGGACTTCCCGGCTCCCTGACCGCCTACCAGACAGAGCATGACTTCAAACTTGCAGCCAGGGGAAAATGCCCGGTGGATGGCTCCCAACAAAAACAGGCGCAGGGATTGGTATGTGTAATCGTCCTCACCGGCTCCCAGAAAGTGACGCAGGCAGGAGCGTATCCGCCCGGTTCCGTCCCATGTCAGGCCGTTTAAATAATCCCGGACAGGGTGGTAGCTGTTCTCATTGGCGGCAAGGTCGGCGGCGTCCTGTATCTTTTTCTCGCTTGTCAGGCCATAGGTCTTTTCTAGATACAGCCGGATATATTTCATGTCCGTGTCGGTCATGGGGCTTCCGGTGGCTCTTTTGTAGCCGATTGGCCTTAAAATATCGGTGCGGTCGGTCAGCAGGTTGTAGGCAACCGCCCCAGAAAGGAGCGGGTCGCACTGGAACACGGTCAGGCAGTTGCTCATGCTGTTGCGGAAGCCGCCTTTCTCGGTGGTTTCCAGCATGGCCTTTACTTCCTCAATGCTCCGGGGCGGCTCTGCGCTGTCTGCCATGTTCGCTATTTCCTGCCGTATCTGGGGCGGTAAGTTCTGCCATCCGTCTTTCAAGGTTCCTCACTTCCTTTCCGTGTCCTGTGATAAGGGCTGCCCGCTCTGGAAGTTCCCCCGATAGAAGTACGTCCATCAGATATTCCAGACGGCTCATGTTTTGCAGGGCTTCTATAAACCGGGGATTCCATGCTTCATCCGGCTGTTTGGGGGCGTATTCTTCCTTCCAGCGGCGCAGAAGATGGTAATAGTCGGACAGCACCCGGAAGCAGTGCCGCTCCATGCGCTTAAATTTCTGTTCCTCCGTTTCCCTCCGCAGGCGTGGCCTTATGGGCTGCTTCCCGGCGTTCCTCCCGTCCTCATAGGGGATGGAGAAGTCCTGTGCCAGCATGAGTGCGGCTTCTTTACTGCCGATACCGTGGAGCCGGGAAACAAAGTCAATCACGTCCCCGGTGGCTCCGCAGCCGAAACAGTAAAAGCGGCGGTCAACCTTCATGCTTGGGTTCTTATCGTTATGGAATGGACAGACGCACATCCCATTCCGGTTTACTTTGATTCCGTAACGCTCCGCAGCCTGCCTTGTGGTGACGGACTGTTTCACGGCTTCAAATACGTTCAATAGGCGTTCCCTCCTGATAATCCCAACGTGAGCGACACAATGTCGTTCACGTTGTCTGTAAATCCGTCTTGTTCAAATGAACAAGCACTTGCCAGCGATTTACAATCACAAAACAAGTGCCTGTTTAAAGTTCCATATTCTGTTGTTTCTGTGTCCGGGGCGGCTGGCGTTTCTCTGCCTGCTCCTGCCGGATGCGTTCCTGCCGCCCTTTCAGGTTCCCCTGTACGGACGGTTTCTTCCCCGGCTCGGCGGTCTGTC
>BLMO01000110.1 GCA_011957885.1 Clostridiales bacterium | reverse complement strand
ATAAAAAAGGCTCCCTTGTGCAAAGGGAGCTCCCGCGTAGCGGGTGAGGGATTGTTCTTGCTGCCATTTTAGATTACAGGCAGGTTAACATAACAATCCCCCCGAGCTTTGCTACGCACCCCCCCCCCTTTGCACAAGGGGGGCTTTTTCCTTTTTTGTGCTGTGCGGCTCCAGCACAAGAGAACCTCTCTTTTTTTACGCTACACGGATCCTCATATGGAGGCTTTTTACTTATCAGAAACTTAAAGAAATTCCGCTGTGTTTTTGTAAACTTTTCATGAACATTACATTCCCTATTGAACAAACTTCCTTTTTATGCTAAAATATAAGGCACGCGCAAAGCGTAAAAACACACATGCGGCTGTATGGATCTGCTGGTTGCCGGACAGGCTCCTGTCGGGTGCAATCCGTTGCCGTATGGTGGAAAAAACCTAAGGAGGACATTATCATGTCTGTTGTATCCATCAAACAGCTTCTTGAAGCAGGTGTGCATTTCGGTCACCATACAAGACGCTGGAACCCCAAAATGGCCGAATATATCTTCACAGAAAGAAACGGCATCTATATCATCGACCTGCAGAAGACCATTAAAAAGTTCGATGAAGCGTACATGTTCGTACGCGAAATCTCCGAAGCAGGCGGAAAAGTGCTGTTTGTCGGCACAAAGAAGCAGGCTTCCGATACCATTCGTGAGGAAGCTGAACGCTGCGGTCAGTACTACGTAAACGTACGCTGGCTGGGCGGCATGCTCACCAACTACAAAACCATCCGCTCCAGTATCGCAAGACTGACCAACCTGGAAAAAATGCAGGAAGACGGCACCTTCGATATGCTCCCGAAAAAAGAAGTTGCTATGCTCCAGAAGGAAATGATGATTCTGGAACGCAACCTGGGCGGTATCAAAACCATGAACGGACTGCCGGATGCAATCTTCATTGTTGACCCCCGCAAGGAACACAACGCTGTTCTGGAAGCAAAGAAACTGGGCATCCCCGTAGTTGCAATCGTTGACACCAACTGTGATCCCGATGACGCAGATTATGTAATCCCCGGTAACGACGACGCAATCCGTGCGATTCGTCTTATCTCTTCTGTTCTGGCTGATGCTGTTATCGAAGGCAGACAGGGCGAGCAGACAGAAGAAGCTGCAGCTGAAAAAGAAGCTGTGGAAGCAGAGGAAACAGCAGCTGAGTAATTCCCCAAAAATCTGAGTCTATGAAAGGTATGGTATAATATATATGGCAGCTATTACCGCAAAAATGGTAGCAGACCTGCGCGCAAAAACCGGCGTAGGTATGATGGAGTGCAAAAAGGCACTCAATGAAGCAAACGGCGACTTTGACGAAGCTGTAAAGCTCCTTCGCGAAAAGGGCCTGTCCGTAGCAGCAAAAAAAGCAGGCAGAATCGCCGCTGAAGGCGTTGTTGATATTATGGTGGAAGGCGACTGCGCTGTAATGATTGAAGTAAACGCAGAAACCGACTTCGTTGCAAAGAACGAAACCTTCAAGGAATTCGTTCGCGGCATTGAAAGAGCAATTCTTGCAGGTAAGCCGGCAACCATTGAAGAGCTTCTTGCTCTCCCCTACGACGACAGCTTTACTGTAGATGCAAAAGTGAAGGACATGATTTTCACCATCGGTGAAAACATGAACATCCGCCGCTTTGTTATCGTGGAAGGCATCTTCTCTACCTATATCCACGGCGCAGGCACCACCGGCGTTATCGTTAAATTCAACACCGATGCTGATACCGCTGCAAAACCCGGCTTTGCAGAATTTGCAAAGAATATCGCGCTGCAGATCGCAGCCGGCTCTCCTCCCTCTTATGTAACACGGGATCAGGTTCCCGCTGCTGCTGTTGAGGAAGAAAAGCAGGTGCTGATCGCACAGATCAAGAACGATGAGAAAAATGCCAGCAAGCCCGATGCAATCATTGAAAAAATGGTTACCGGTAAAATCGGCAAATTCTATCAGAGAGAATGCCTAGTTGAGCAGGGCTATGTAAAGGACGACAGCATGTCTGTTGGTCAGTACACGGAAGCTACCGCGAAGGAACTCGGCGGCGCAATCTCCATTGACAGCTTCTACCTCTATGAAAAGGGCGAAGGTCTGGAAAAGAAAGAAGACAATTTCGGCGATGAAATTGCTGAAATGCTGAACAAATAAATCCCCTTCAGGCGATTTGGAATTGGATTACGGTGTAACCCTGCATGGGTTACACCGTTTTCTATACAGAAAGGAAAACTATATGAAACTGATTAAAGAATTCAAAAACTTTATCTCCCGCGGAAACGTTATTGATATGGCTGTCGGTGTGATCATCGGCGGCGCATTTACCGCTATCGTAAATTCATTGGTGCAGGATATCCTCAATCCCCTGCTCGGCCTGATCACCGGCGGCGTAGATTTTTCCTCTTTGGCTTTCACAGTAGGAAGCGGAGAAAATCCCGCAGTGTTCGCCTACGGCTCCTTTATTTCCGCCGTCATCAATTTCCTTTTGATCGCCCTTGTCCTTTTCCTGATCATAAAATCTATGAACAAACTCCATTTCAAAAAGCAAGTGGAGATTCCTCCCACCCCTACAACTAAAATATGCCCCCACTGCAAATCTGAAATCGCTATTGATGCAACCCGCTGCCCCCGCTGTACTTCTGATCTGACTTTATAATATATACATAAAACCAAAAAGAACCGGGAAAATCCCGGTTCTTCTTTCATTATTCCTGTTTCTTCCCCTTCTCTTCCGTTTCCTTTTTCTCCTGTGCTTCCCTTTCCAACTGCGCCATTCTTATTTCATGCCAATTTGTAGGTAAATGATGTATCATCGGCATCTTTTCGCATTCCGCCTTAATCTTACGGGCCTCTTCCCATATCTTCGCAATCTTGTATGCCTCGCTCTTCTTATGCCACAGCTTTTTCGGATCTGTTGTTTCTTTCTCTATCACTTGCTCATTCCGCCAAATATCTAACGTTCTTTCGCCAACTCTAACCCAAACGCAGTCATTGCACATACCCACATTGTTAAGGCTGACCTCTTCCCTGAAGCAGTGCCCCCTCCGGTTATAAATACAAAATTTGTTTGCACATCTCATTCTTTTTTCTCACTTTCTTTATAAAATGTTAAATATGTATTACCTAATACATAACTTTTAATAAATCTTCCCTATAATCAAATTACATGTATCACATAATACAGATAGGGGAGAGGAATATGGAAAAGATCAAACAGGATTTGAACATTGGCAGAAACATACAAAGAATTCGAAAATCCCGCAAGATGTCACAGAAAGACGTAACCATTCAAATGAATCTGCACGGTCGGATGATTTCCGTTTCGGGTTACGCACATATTGAACAAGGCAGACAAAATTTGTATGTCAGTGATCTCATCATGCTCAAGGAAATTCTTGACGTACCTTACGAAGCATTTTTCGAAGGACTTTTGCCAGATAAGGAGTAAACCTGCATGAAGGTTCCCAAAAGACAAATCAGCATAACGCTGGATGCACCTCTGTTAAAAGAAGTGCGGCTGCTGGCACAGGAAGAAAATAGAACCCTGTCCGGCTATATCAATACTCTGCTGAAAGCGCACGTAGAAAACCGGCGCAAGGAAACAGAGTGAGGGTGTGAAAAACACCTTTAAAAAAGCCCAGAAATTTCTGGGCTTTTTGGGCTTGCTCCAAAATGGAGCAAATTTATGTAAATTTTGTTGTATAATATCAGTACAAATTTTTATAAAAGAGGTAAAAACAAATGCCCACTTTCAAAATACCAGAAATACCACCGACCGCCAACAAAACAATACGATTTCCTGTTGACATCATAGAAGGAGTAGAAAAAGCACTAAAAGGTAAAAATTGTACCTTTACAGGCTTTGTCATAGCTGCAGTTCGTTCAGCACTGGAAGAGCAGGAGTTAAACTAATTTATACGGAAATTACTTTTTCTTTTTTGCTCTGTCTTCGTCAACTTGTTCAACCGCCGACCGAACCGCAGCAATTATAAATGCAGTAAAAGTGCAGCTTGTCCCCCGTATAACTCTTTCAACATCTTCCACAACATCCTCGGGAAAACGAATTGTCTTATTAGTAGTCGGCGGAATTACCGGTATTTTAAAGGAAGCCACACGCTTCACCTCGCATACTAATTATGTTATAACTATTATGCACGAAAAATTTCTATTTGTATGCCTTGCAAACGCACTGCGATTATATGTCATATTGCATACATAGTTGTACATATTTACTGCAATGCAAATATATGCAATATTTGCACAAACGCAAAAGCCTCCCTTGTGCAAAGGGAGGTGGGTTTTGCGTAGCAAAACTCGGAGGGATT
>BLMO01000109.1 GCA_011957885.1 Clostridiales bacterium | reverse complement strand
AACACGGGCACTATGCCTAAGCCTTCCACCTCCTCCCCCGGTAACGGGGGTGGGGTGACAGCCCAGGGAATGAGTACAGGCGGTACTATATTTGGTGGAGGTCAAACACACGGTTATGGTGCGGGCAGAAACCTGAATGTTAATACAGTGCGATCAGCAGCAGATGTAGAGAAAGATATACGCAGAGTGGAAAATGAAGTGAAGAGGACTAAATATCAGATCGCTAATTTAAGAACACCGGGCGTTGATGCTATTACTGTGTTTGAACTAACTAGACAACTTTGGGCATATAAGCATGAATTTATGGAGTTGGTGTATGTGTCATCCGCTTGTGTAGATTTTATTGCAGATTATGAAGGTGGATTTCTATCTGAACCTTATAATGACGGATATGGTAATCCTACAATTGGTTTTGGTCATTTAATACAACCTGGAGAAGTTTTTTCTTCAATATCAAGAGAAGATGCATTGAATATATTAAAAAATGATTTGCTTAGCGCTGTAACTCGAGTGAAAAACTACTCAAAAAGTATAGGAGTTGCATGGAACCAGAATGAATTTGATGCACTTGTCAGTGTGTCATTTAATTCCGGTAACGGGGTAAAGAGAATTATTGATAATTTGGTTTCAGGTCAAGACCCTGTTTCGGCATTTACTTGGTACTATACTATTGATAGAGCTAAAAGAGGAGATTTAGGATTATGGCGTCGACGCATGGATGAAGCGGATATGTTTCTATATGGCACTTATACACGAACATATCGAAACCCATAAAGAAAATATTTTTTATTGCTATTTTTGAAAGTAATAGATTACAGCATGTACAGGAGGGCTCAAAATGAGAAAAGTTTTTTATAGCTATATTATATTTATCATCATGTTGGTGTGTATTTCATGTTCTTTTAATGATAAATCTTCATCTGATTCGGTTAATGAATTTCAGCATAATAATTTGAATGTATTTAATACTATGAATTATCCTCAAATAGGTGAGAGCTTATCTGTTTTGAGAGATGAATTTTGCGAATTTGTTTCAGAAAATATGATTGATCAATCTTATATCAAGCATTATCCCATGTCGGGTGTAACAAGAGACATGGTTGAATATGAAGCAAAATATGCTGATATTTGGAAAAATGAAATGGAATGTAGCATACAAAATTTAGCTGATATTTTAAATGAAGAAGATCAAGACCAGTTATATGTGCTTCAAAAAAATTGGCTTTCCTGTATGGAGAACAATCAAATTTTCAAATATAGTTTATTAACAAATGAAGAATTCGGAAGTTTGCTTTCTGTGGATCAACGTGCTGCATATAAAAATTATTATCGCGGACGAACATTTGAAATAAAATATATTCATTTTATATTAGAGCAACAAGAAAATACGAGTAGTAAGGGGGCATTAAACTTCCAGTTTTCAGAGTTTGAATAATAGGAGATAAGAAATGGATTCAATGAAAAAAAGAACAAAAGAACTGATTATCAGAAGTTTTTTGATACTGATTATTATGCTGTCAATGCTTTTGGGAAGTTTTGGCTGTATATCAGGAAATCCATATGATATGAGAGGATCTTATTATACTACTATAGAGGAAGCTTTTGATGAATATCAGTCATTATCTTCAAAATGGGAAATGCTTTATTGGATAGACACGGAATTGAATCCAACCCCTATTATTTTGGGATATAAAGACTGTAAGTATCCAGATGATGTGGTAGATGGTGGTCAGCGATCATTGCTCATTTTCCCCATTGATACAACAGAGCAAGGGGGACGTACATATTATCGCATCAGCAGTTCATATGGAATTGTTGGTATCTGGTTTAAAGGTGATACAAAAGTAGGTGAAGTTGTAGAGGAGACTTATGTAAATATAGACGAGGATTTTCCCGGAATTTGGTTTGGTGTTGTATATCCGGATAAGCGGGACAAAATTCGAGTCAACGGAAGAGTGCCGGAACTGTATGACGTAGAATACGCAGGATCGGAGTATGTATTTTGGTATATAGCAAGGGACGATCAGGATCCGGTAGTCAGTTTTGAGGAATAAGAGGGAAAACAGGCGGAGGAAACTCCGCCTGTTTTTTTGTGATTGACATAGCTGGGAAAATATTGTAAGATTAAAGTAGGAAATGTATATAATATGACGAAAGAAGATAGAAGATAAATGAAGAAAATCAAAGCTATCATAGTTTCCAGTTTACTTCTATGCTTTTTACTGATTTGGTCGATTCCATATATTTGGTATGAAGTTTTAACCGCACAATATGGAAGCGAATTTATAGATCTTGAAAAAAGCATCCAAATGATTGGTGAAGCAGATTATTTGAAAGTTCTTGAATATTCTGAAACTTTTGCACGCGTATATTACATTAGTGATACTGGAGGAGATACGCTTACATTCTGTAAAGCTGATGGAGAATGGATTTTAGAACGTGGTGGTTGGAAAACGGTATGGTCAAAGTCCGGTAATGCGGATGGATTTATTTGGCCGTATTTTTAACATTCATCTGAAGGAATAGGTGTAATTTTATTGTTCCTCTCAGCTACAATTACTGTTATTGCAATTGGAGAAGGGACCTTTTTACTCATATCAAGGTATAAGAGCAAGCTAAGATAATAATTTTCAAAACCTCTTGACAAAGGGAAGATCAATGGCTATAATATATATATCAGTGATATATAGCACTGATATATAGGAGAGGGTAATGAGCGAAGCAGAACAAACAACCTTAGAAAAAATTCATGCTGCGGCAAAAATAGCGTTTATGGAATACGGCTTCAAATCCGCATCTCTTCGGAGTATTGTGAAAACGGCAGGCGTTACGCTCGGTGCTTTTTACGGGTATTACGACAGCAAGGAAGAGCTTTTTGAGGCGTTGGTCGGCGAGCAGTACAATCATATGATGGATTGTTACCGCAAAGCACAGACTGATTTCGCTGCACTTCCGCAGGAAGAACAGATGGAATATATGAGTGAAATATCCGGCGACTGTATGACCGAAATGTTATTGTACGCTTATGAGCATTTGGATGAATTCAAATTGATTCTTTGCCGCTCCGAGGGAACGAGATTTTCTGGTATGATTGACGAAATGGTGGAGATTGAGGTTAAAGGAACGCAGGATTACAAGGAGGTTCTGAAGGCGCTCGGTCGACCGTCGCCTGAAATTGATCCGAGGCTTGAGCACATTTTGATTACCGGAATGTTCGGAACATTTATGGAACTGATTATTCACGAAATGCCTTTGGAACAGGCCCTTATCTACTTAAATGAAATGCGTGCGTTTTACAGCGCAGGCTGGATGAAAATTATGGGGCAGAATTAAGCCCTGTAATTTTTGTCCAAGAGTTAGTTCCAACTAACCTAAATGGGATATTTGAGGCCGACTGCAGCGGCTTTATGTTGTTCTCCGGGGGATCCGCTGTAATCAATATTATCTTGGATCCGGTTTTGATTTCGGCTCTTCGTTCTTCCGGATTGGGAATTGACGGCGCGGCATATGCCACGGTTGTTTCACAGTTTTTATATGCGGCGGCAATGCTTTGGCATTTTATGAAGAAAAGCAAAAATGTTAAGATTCATGGAATTCGGGTGGAAAAAGGTTTGGCAGCCGAAATATTCGGCGTTGGATTTTCCGCTATGCTTATGCAGGTAATGATGATGGTGCAGCAAACAGCGCTGTATAATATAGCGGCGCAGCACGGCGGTGACACTTGGCAGGTTATTCTCGGTGCTGCATACAGAGTGGTTGGATTTGCATTTATTCCGCTCTGGGGACTTTCGCAGGGATATCAGCCGGCTACGGGCACAAACTACGGCGCCAAACAATATGGCAGGGTTAAACAGATTACAAAGGTGTTCACTATTGCCGCAACACTGCTGTCCCTTATTTTCTATATTCCGATTATGATTGCCCCGAAAGCAATCTTGTCCATGTTTATTACAACGCCTTCCGTTGTGGAACAGGGTGCTTCGGATTTCAGACTGTTCTTTATGTCCTATATTTTGATGGGGATCTGGATCATCGCTTTAACACTAATGCAGTCGCTTGGAAAAGCTGCTAAAGCGGGCATACTTGTTGTTTTGCGTCAGATTGCGATTTATATACCAGCGGCAATGATTATGCCTTATGTAGCGGGATTTGGTGTACATGGCGTTTTCTGGGATCCTATAATCACCGATGTTTTGGGTATTGCGGTTGCAATCGGTATGATGCGCACTGAATTAAAGAAAATGAATCAGGACAGGAGGCTTAGAAGTGAAAAAGAATAAAAACCTTTCAGAACTTATGAGCTATGCGGGTAAACACAAGTATCTTACCTATTCATCGCTCATATTATCGGTTGTCAGCGCGATTTTAGCGCTTTTACCGTTCGTTTTTATCTTCTTTGTTATCAAGGAAGTGATCGAAGTTGCCCCGAATTATTCGCAGGTGGTAAATGTTGCCCACAACGGCTGGATGGCAGTATTATTTGCCCTGATCTCGCTTGTCATTTACATAGGCGCACTTATGTGCTCCCATTTGTCGGCATTCCATATTGCGGGAAATATGCGCAAAACACAGATGGAGCATATCGCAAAGCTGCCGCTCGGATTTATAGGAGAAATGGGCAGCGGCAAGATCCGTCGTATTGTAAATGACAGCAGTGCGGCGACTGAAACCTATCTTGCTCACCAACTGCCGGATATGGCGGGAGCGCTCACAACGCCGCTTGGTATGATTGTGATGCTATTCCTGTTTGACTGGCGGTTCGGACTGATCTGTCTTGTTCCTGTAATACTCGGCTTTGTGTCAATGTTTAAGATGGCAGGACCGAAAATGGCGGACGACATGAAAAACTATCAGAACGCACTGGCGGACATGAATAATGAAGCCGTGGAATATGTGCGCGGCGTTCCGGTTGTTAAAACCTTCGGACAGACCGTACATACCTTCAAACGCTTTAAGGGTTCCATTGACAACTACTATAAATTCTGTATCGCTTATTGCAAAAAGTGCCGTATGCCGATGCTTCTGTATACTGTTTTTATTAACAGCGCTTTTGCGTTCCTGATTACGCTGGCGTTGATTCTTACAGGAGGAGGAGCAGTTACTCAGTCGATTCTGCTCAGCCTCATCTTCTATGTGATTTTCACCCCAGCGATTTCAACCTCTATGACAAAGGTTCTGTTTATGAGCGAAAACGGAATGGTTGTCAACGACGCCCTTACCCGTATTCACTCAATTTTAGAGATCAAACCTCTGTCAGACGCAAAGAATCCACAGCATCCGAGAGATAATTCAGTTGAATTTCAGAATGTTTCCTTCCGGTACAGCGGGACGGAAAACGATGCGATCAAGGATGTTTCCTTCAAGGTACAGCCCAGCGAAACCGTAGCTTTGGTAGGTCCGTCGGGCGGCGGAAAAACCACCGCCGCAGGGCTTGTATCCCGCTTTGGGGATGTGACAGGTGGGGAAATCAAGGTCGGCGGCGTGGATGTAAAATCCGTCGATCCCGAACAGCTTTTGACGGCGTTCTCCATCGTATTTCAAGAGGTCACGCTGTTTAACAATACCGTGATGGAGAATATCCGTATTGGCAGAAAGGACGCCACGGACGCAGAGGTTATGGAAGCAGCAAGAATGGCGAACTGTGAGGAATTTGTGGAAAAGTTGCCGGATAAATGGAATACCGCTATCGGCGAAAACGGCAGCGCACTTTCCGGCGGTGAGAGACAGCGTATTTCCATTGCCCGCGCGTTTCTGAAAGACGCGCCTATTATTCTCCTTGACGAAGCGACGGCTTCTCTGGACGTGGAAAACGAAACGGCAATCCAATCGGCGCTCTCCCGACTGATCAAAAATAAGACCGTTCTTTTGATCGCACACCGAATGCGCACGGTTGCCGGCGCCGATAAAGTAGTCGTGTTGTCGGACGGCACGGTTGCCGAACAGGGACAGCCGGATAAGCTGCTTTCTCAAAACGGGATTTATACCCGTATGGTAAAACTGCAGACCGAAAGTCAGAACTGGGCGATTTAATATACAGAAAAAAACATAAAGCAGGGATTTGTATCGAGCAGTCCCTGCTTTATATTCTTTAATTTTTGAACCCTAACAGCTGTATTTTCAGCGGGAAAAAAACAGCCATAAGGACAAGGCTGGAGAAAAGTGTCACAAGGATACCTGTACCGATGGCTTTATGCGACGACTGCGTATCGCCCTTACCCTGACAAATGTTGAGATAGGCGGCGCATCCGTCTCCGAAGCACCATGCAAATGCCTGTGCGATAATAAAAATGGGGAAAACAACGCCTGTTGCTGCATTGCCGAGAGCACTGAGTTCACTGTTTCCAATAAAAATTTGGTCAACGATGTTGTAAAGCGCGCTCACCAATAAGGAAAGTACACAGGGGATGGAAAATTTCAGCATAAGCTTAGGGATTTTTTCCGTTCCTAAAAACCGACCGGATTCTGACTGATTCATAATTGCCTCCTGAATAATAGTATTTGGAGTCTTTATCAGAGAGAAAGCTGCCTGAAAACTGCGAAGAACAAAAATAAGAGCGCAGAATCGTCGTGATTCTACGCTCTTATGGCTGTTCGACTTAAATATTATATCAGATTTTTTGTGTTTTGTCAAGGTTGCCGTTCAAAACTCAGATGCCGCCTTTGCAGGCAAAATACATTTCTGCATGACCGCATCCTGCGGTAATTCGTATCTCCAGTTCTGTCTGCTGCAAAGATGCGTATGAGTACAGAAAATACGATTGGCGGAACAGAAATCAGAATCCATTTCGGCGGATACAGCGCTTTCTTCAAAATCATCCTTGATTTTTTATATTTTAATTTTCGCTAATTTCCTTTGCAAGCTCCATAATCTCAAAAGCTTATTAAATTGATGTAATTATACCACTGTAAATACGGTTATGTCTTTGGCGGAAAATAACCGTTTGAAAAATGAATTTTCCGTAAATTTCCCCAGCGTATCTTGACAAAAGGAAATTTTATGTGCTATACTGCAAAATAGAGTTAGCTAACGCTAACCAGATTGAGAAGATATCAATAATCTGATTTGTCTCGGAGCCTTGAAAAAAGGCGTTTATTTTTGTCAAATGGTTAGCGCCAGCTAACCGAATGGAAAGGATGTTATGAGCGTAGTGATCGTAGGCGGGAATGAATGCATGGTACGCCAATATAAGGATTTATGCGGGGAATACAAATGTAAAGCAAAGGTATATCCGAAAATGCAAAGCGGACTGAAGAATATCGGAACGCCGGATCTACTTGTACTTTTTACCAATACGGTATCCCATAAAATGATACGCTGTGCGCTGAGTGAAACCAAAGGGCGGAATATCAAAATTGCCCGCTCACACAGCAGCTCCATGGCGGCGCTGAAAATGATCTTGGAAGAACATACTTCATAAGTAGGAGATACATATGCCTGAAGAATTATTGGTACAGCATTGCTCACCCACGCTTGCCGGGCTGAAAACCGGAAATATGTTTAACTGCAAGTTTTCAGATAACACAGAGATGAGAAACTGTATTCGATGCTGGAATCGTATGCTCGTAAAGAAAGGTCTGCGTGTTCTGCCGCTGCGTTTCAGAGAGGATTGTGCGCTTGTGTATGTTTACCGTCCCGCGAGGCTGTCGGAAGATTTGCTGAACGATACAGCAGTGGAAATTTTAGACGGACACGGTTACAGTACCAAAACTCCGGAACGGTGCGTTGTGGAGTTGATCAGACGGTTGGAAAATTCGGAGGAATTCCCTCATGAGATCGGACTGTTTCTCGGATATCCGCCGGAGGATGTTCAGGGATTTATCGAAAACAAGGCGGCTAACTGTAAATGCGTAGGCTGCTGGAAGGTGTACGGAGATGCGGATGCAGCACAGCGCACTTTTGCAAAGTATAAAAAGTGTACTGATGTATATTGCAGAATGTTCGCTGAGGGAAGGTCTGTTGAACGGCTCACTGTTGCCGTTTGATATATATTTATTTTAAGAAAGGCAGGTACTCGGTATATGAGTAAAATAGCAGTAGTTTATTGGAGCGGAACCGGCAACACCGAAGCGATGGCGTCGGCGGTTAAAGCGGGAGCAGAAGAAAAAGGGGCAGAGACAGTTATGCTGACCGCAGCTGAATTTGATGCATCTATGATGGATTCCTTTGACGCGGTTGCGTTCGGCTGTCCGTCTATGGGAGCAGAGCAGCTTGAGGATAGCGAATTTGAACCGATGTTTTCTTCCTGTGAAGCAAAACTGAACGGAAAGAAGATCGCGCTCTTCGGCTCCTACGGCTGGGGTGACGGAGAATGGATGCGCAGTTGGGAGGAAACTTGTACAAGTGACGGTGCGGTCTTCGCCTGCGACAGTGTAATCTGCAATGAAGCTCCGGATGATGATGCGGCTGCTGCTTGTAAAGCGCTGGGCGCTGCTTTGATATAAGAAGCAAAGTAAAATTAAGTCAATAGCAATACAGCGCTGTTCAGTATAATAGGTCCCATGCTAAGTGCGGTAAAGAGCTATCCTGTTTCAGGATGGCTTTTTATCATTTTAACTTTACGTTTCCGAATAAAAGCTCCGTCCTTGAAAATTGATTCAGCATGTTGTCATTCGCACCTTTCTTTCAGCTCGATATGATTTCGCAGATATTCCCGGTATCCGCCGGTTAAGTTATACGCGATATATCCTGCGTCGGATAGAAGCTCCGCAATTTCGCCGCTGATCTCGCCGGCCTGACAAAACACATAAACCGTTTTGTCCTTCGGCAACTCATAAAGCAGACTGGGGTGAGCTATTGGAATGTTGACAGCCCCCGGAACAGAGCCGAATTCATACAGCGTCTTATCCCGGACATCCACTAAAACGGCGTCCTTGTCGTCAGAGTGTTCTTTTATAAAATCACATATATCCATTTTGTTTATCATTTGTACTCACCACCGTATACAGAGCATCCGTTCATTTCATATTCCTCGCGATTGTCGGTTACAGATAAAATATCAGGCATTTTTCCGCATACTCTGCAATGAGGATCCGATTTCTCTATCTTGACGATACGAATATCCATGGATAGAGCGTTAAGAGTTAAAATTCTGCCGCTTAAAAGCTCTCCAATACCGAGCAAATATTTGACAGCTTCCGCCGCCTGTATGCTTCCGATGATTCCGGTAACAGCGCCGAGAACGCCGGCTTCAGAACAGGATACGTTTTGATCGTGAGGAGGTACATCGCCAAGCAGGCAGCGAAGGCATGGTCCGTTATTCGGAATATAAGTCATGGTTTGCCCTCCAAAGCGGACAGCTCCAGCATGTGAATACGGTTTTCTAAGTAGTACGCAGGCGTCATTAATCAAAAACTTTGTTTCAAACTGGTCCGTACCGTCAATGATAAAATCGTATGGCTGGGTCAACTCTTCAATATTGTCGGCGGTCACTTGTAAGGGATGCAAATGTACAGAAATATCCGGATTGATCTCTTTCAGCACATGCAGCGCAGAATCTGTTTTCAATTTACCTATATTTTTGGTGCGGTGGATGATCTGGCGCTGCATATTAGAAAGCTCTACACGGTCATAATCTGCAACGCCTATCGTCCCAACGCCGGCGGCTGCCAAGTACATGAGAGAGGCTGAACCTAAAGCGCCTGCTCCGATAACAAGTGCTTTTGATGCAAGCAGCTTCTTTTGCCCCGACACGCCGATTTCACGAAGCGCAAAATGCCTGGAGTAGCGTTCAAGCTGATCTTTTGAGAATGCCATCCGTTATACCTCTCATTCATTCTGCCTTGGCAATTGTTCCGCCGCCGACAACGGTATCCCCGTCGTACAGTACAGCCGCCTGACCGCCTGTGACTGCTCTCTGCGGCTCATCAAATTCGATGCGAAGTGTGTTCTTGTCTGTTTGTATAACAGTCGCCCATTGCTCCGTCTGGCGGTACCGCACTTTAGCTTTCAGTCGCAGCGGTTTATCGATAGAGGAAACGGTAATCAGATTGATATCCGTCGCTGTCAGCGTCCGTGAATAGAGTTGCGCTTCTTTGCCCAATGTAACGGTATTGCAGATCGGATCCACCGCACAGACATACAGTGGCTCGGCGGAGGAAATTCCAAGTCCTTTCCGCTGACCCATCGTGTAGCGAATGACTCCCTTGTGCGTGCCGAGAATATTTCCGCTGCAATCTAAGAAAGCTCCTCCGGGATACTTCTTTCCCGTATGCTCTTCAATAAAATCCCCATAGCTGCCGTTCCTGACAAAGCAAATATCCTGGCTGTCGTGCTTATGGGCGTTGATAAAGCCCTGTGTTTCAGCAATACTCCGCACTTTGTTCTTGACCATTCCGCCCAGTGGAAATAGCGTGTGGGCGAGCTGTTCCTGGGTCAGCATATACAGTACATAGCTCTGATCTTTGTCCCTGTCAGCCGCTTTTTTGAGAAGATATCTGCCGGAGGCGGTGTCCCGTTCAATGCGGGCATAGTGTCCCGTTACCACAAAATCATAATCAAGTTCCTTTGCACGGTGATACAGCTTGTCAAATTTCAGATACCGGTTGCAGTCGATGCAAGGATTAGGCGTTCTTCCGTTTTCGTAGGATTCTATAAATCGCCTTATTACAGTATCCTCAAATCGATCTGAAAAATTAAAAACATGATAGGGAATACCGAGCGAATAAGCGACGCTTCGGGCGTCTTCCACATCGTCCATCGAGCAACAGGAATGTTCGCGCGGAACGCCGATATCCTCACCCCGAAACAGCTTCATGGTGACTCCCATGCAGTCATATCCCTGCGATTTCATAAGATATGCCGCGACGGAGGAATCTACACCGCCGCTCATAGCAATTATCGCTTTTTTCATGTTCCCAACCTCAGCATTTCATCGATGCATTTCCGTGAGGATGCGATTAGATCGTTGCTCATAACGATATCCTCACCACCTGTTCCGTTCACCGCGCGGTAAACATCCATTAGCGAAGTCGCCTGCATATTGTGGCAGACACAGTCTTTAGAAAGCCGGTAAAAACTCTTTTCGGGGCATTTGTACTGCAGATGTTCTACAATGCTGTTTTCTGTGCCGATGATATATTCGCGCCCTTTGCCTTTCTCGGCATACGCCATGATCTCCGTCGTACTGCCGACAAAATCCGCTTCTTTTACCATATCGGGATGACATTCAGGATGCATCAATATCTCAGCGTCAGGGTGATTCTTCTTTGCATTTTCTATATCTCTCTTAGTGATACGCAAATGCGTCGGACATCCGCCCCGTACAAGCTTCAGTTCCTTTTCGGGAATTTGTTTTGCAACCCAGTCGCCGAGATTGCAGTCGGGAATAAACAGGATTTTGTTGTTTGGAATACGGCGGATAATCTTGACCGCCGAGGAAGAGGTTACGCAGACATCGCAGACAGTTTTTGTCTCCGCTGTGGTGTTGATATAGGCGACTACCGTATAGTCCCGCATGGAAATTTTCATCTGTGCAATCAAGTCTTTATCCATTTGATCCGCCATGGGACAGCCGGCGATAGGATTTGCAAGCAGAACCTTTTTCTGCGGCGAAAGTATTTTTACCGTTTCTGCCATAAAGCGGACGCCGCACATCAGAACGGTCTGCTCCTTCACCTTTGCAGCCTCGCGGCTGAGTCCGAAGGAATCCCCGATGTAATCCGCAACTTCCCATATTTCCTGTCCCTGATAGGCATGCGCAAGGATACATATGCCTTTTTCTTTTTTTTAATCGGATGATTTCATCCTGTAGTTTGTGTATTGTCAAGTTATCTCACTCCTTTTCACATTACCTATTGCGGTAACGATGCGATGCTGTGCGCCCACGCCCAAGACCTCTGCGGCACTGAGCAGCTACTCGCTGCGCCGGTATCCCTCTTCGCAGCAAGCGAGAAATTCGTCTTTCATCAGCCTGTAACGCACAGCGTTTTGATTGTTCCGTCTTATACCGCAGTAATGGCAGGGGGGGTATAAAATAATACGTCACCTTTTTACTGTATAACATAGCTTTTCTTACCCTCCTGCAGATCTCTCCAAATGGGAGACATACTTCTTAAATACGCGACTGCCTCGCTGATATTTTTTATCATATATTCGACCTCACCCCCCCGTGTTTTCCTCCGATAGCGACAGCCGCAGCGAACCGTGGGCGATCTCATGGGGACGGCCGATGGCAAGGAGC
>BLMO01000108.1 GCA_011957885.1 Clostridiales bacterium | reverse complement strand
ACATTCACAAGCCTTAATCCTAAAGCGCAAATGATACGGCAACGGTGGAAAACTACCTGCGTATTGCAAAAGAGCACGGACTTGCAAAGCTGGGATTTTCCAATCATTTCTGGGATGAAAAGATCCCCGGAGCCACACCGTTTTATGTGCCCCAGAATCTGCCCCACTTGTTGGAGTTGAAGCCGGAACTGCAAGCGGTTGCCGATTCGGATATAACGGTTTATTTCGGCTGTGAAACAGAATATGTCCCTGCGCGTCATGATATCGCAATGGCAGAAGAAACGGCCGAACAGTTTGACTATATTCTTGTGCCCAACTCTCATACGCATCTGGTCATGCCCCGGGACTGCTACGAACCCTATCAAAAGCATGTGGATTTCATGATTCAGGCCTACAGGGATATTATTGGCAGCAGTGTGAGCAAATACATTACAGCGATTGCGCATCCCTTTGAAGCGGTGGGATGCCCATACGATTATACAATCCTAATGAATATGATTTCCGATGACTGTTTTAAAAGATTGTTTGATCAGACTGCCGAAAAGGATATTGCTATTGAAATCAATGTGGAATCCATGCATAAAAAAACGGAAGCGGAAATTGAATCTTGTCCGCAGCTTCGCATGTTCCGGATCGCCAAGGAATGCGGATGCAAATTCCTGTTCGGCAGCGACGCCCATGACAGCGATGCGCACAGTTCCTATGATCATGTGGATTTTGTGGCAAATCTGCTGGATCTGAATGAAACGCATCTTGCCCAAATTGCACTTTAAATACTATATATTGGAGAAAATATAAAATGACAGAAAAACTGTACCCTATATCCAAAATACATCTGCAAATGCACGATGCACCCGGAAAATTGATTGACAACATTATCGACAACTGGCTTGTAGGCATTCGTGAGTCTAACCCGGCCATTCTTGATATGCTGAAATATCCGGATAAATTGCCGAACCGCAGACTGCTTCCCTGGTCGGGTGAATTTGCAGGCAAATACGTTACCTGTTCCGTTTTACTGTACCGGCTGACAAAAAATCAAAAGCTGTATACATACTTGCAATCCTTTATCAGGGAATTGATTTCCCTGCAGAAAGAAAACGGATATATGGGATGCTGGCCCACGAACTGTCAGTTGAGCGGACGTTCTGCGCGGGAAAAAATCGGGGATCAGGATCCGTACAACACATGGGACGGATGGGCGCATTATCACATCATGTCCGATCTGCTGCTGTGGTATGAGGAAACCGGTGACAGCGCCGCATGGGATTGTGTGATAAAAATTGCCGACTTGTTTTGTGAAACCTTCTATAATCCGGATACAGGCAGCCGCCGGCTTTATGATATGGGTGAAACGGAAATGAATTATGCGCCTGGGCATGTGTTTGCTATATTGTATCGGAAAACGAAGGAGCAGAAATATCTGGATTTTGCGCCGGAGGTGCTCCAGG
>BLMO01000107.1 GCA_011957885.1 Clostridiales bacterium | reverse complement strand
CGTATACTTCGTTACACGGTTCAGCGCGTCATATTCCCGCTTCACCGTGCCTGTAACATCGGAAGCTGTCAGCACGTTCCCGTTGGCATCGTACGTATATTTTATCGTTCCTGCTCCGCCGTCTCTTGCTGTGATTCGTCCTGCCTTGTCGTATACATACTCCATTTCATAATAGAAGAAGCCGATTATGACGGTATCCAGCAACCCTGCGGCATTGTAGTAATAGCTATCCTTGTAGTCTGTATGCGTACTGCCTTTCCGGAACATACGGCCGGTGGAATCGTAAGCATATGCTTTTACATGCCCGCCTGGGTCTGTCATGGATGTCAGGTTCCCCATACCGTCATATGTAGCATAACTGATTCCGCCCGCTTTGTCAATAGCTGAAATCATCTGGCCTGCGCCATTGTAGGTATAGGTCGCGGACTGATTCAGCGCATTGGTTTCTTTTGTCAGATTCCCCGCCCAGTCATATTCGTTAGTAGTTTTGCTGCCTGCCGCGTTGGTCACCTGGGTGGCATTGCTCATATTGTCATACACTGCCTGGTAGTCCACATGTCCGGATGCGTTTGTGATTTTCACAACATTGCCGAGGGCGTCATATTCCTGGGTTATTGTATTACCCTTTGCATCCGTCTGACCAGTCATTCTGCCAAGAGCGTCATACGTATAGGATACCACATGCCCGCCAGGATCTGTTGTCGAAGTCAGGCGATTCAGACTGTCGTAGGTATTTGTTGTAATCTGATTCAGCGCATTTTTCACCGTCAGCAGATTGTCTGCTTTGTCATAGGTATACGTAGTTGTATTTCCTCTGGGATCGGTGACGATGAGCAGGTTTCCAAGGGCGTCGTATTTGTTGACTGTTTTGTTGCCCATAGGATCAGTGACGGTGAGCAGGTCGCCCGCAATGTTGTAGGTATATACGGTTTCGCCGCCCTGAGAATTGACAGATTTGATCATCCGACCATTGTTGTCATAGAGATAGGAGGTAGTAACGGTAACATTTGTCATCGCCCATTCCAGGTCCTCTTCATCGTACCATTCTGGGTAGTCGAAATCATAGTACGGATCATAAATCGTCAGGGGTTCCTTTGTCTTAGTGAGATTCCCTGCCGCGTCATACTCTTTCAGGATTACGCCGCCTTCTGCGTTTGTCGTTTTAACAACATTGTTCGCCGCGTCATACTCGAATGCGGTGGTGTTTCCGTCCCGGTCGGTCTGGCTGATCAGTCTGCCGCCTGCGTCGTAGGTATTTTCAGCGGTTGTACCATCGGGATAGCTTGTCCGGATCAGTCTGTCCTCACCATCATATGCATACCGGATTGTTTTACCATTTGGCAGGGTCATGGAAGTCATTTTCAGGTTACCGTTGTAGGTATAGGATGTGACACTGCCTTTTGCGTCCGTAGACTTCACAAGACTGCCGCCTGCGTCATATTCTTTTGCGGAAATATTGCCCTCCGCATCTGTTACAGTAAGAACATTGCCTTTGTTGTCGTAGGTATAGCTTGTGGTATTGTCCTGTGCATCTGTGACGGACGTCAAAAATCCGGCTTCATTATATGTTTTGGTTGTTGTTCTTCCCATCGGATCTGTAACGGTCGTTGGTTGTCCTTTAATATATGCGTACGTAACGGTTCTGCTCGCATAAGATACCTTGGTAAGCAGATTTTGGGCGTTATATGTATATGTGGTCGTAACGCCCCGCAGATCCGTGCTGGAAACCAGCAGGTTTTTACTGTTATAGATCTTCGTTACAGTACCGCCGCCGGGATACTTAATTTTTGTAAGGTTATTTTTTGCATCATAGGTATATTCGGTTTTGTTTCCAAGTTTGTCTGTACTGGAAATCAGGTTGTCCCGCGTATCATACACGTTCACTACGCTGTTGCCTAGTCCGTCCGTTTTTTTGGTCAGATTCCCGTGGGAGTCATATGCATATTTTGTTTCCGCGCCGTTCGGATCGGTTTTGCTGACAAGCTGTTTTTTATCATTGTACTTGTATACAGTTGTCTGCATGGTTCTGTCGGTAACGCTAACCAGCAGATAATCCGGATCGGTTGTATCATCGTATCGGATTACCGTTTCAGTGCTGTCCGCAATTGCGTCCTTCTGACTGATTACTCGTCCCGCACTGTCGTAGGCATCTGTGAAATAGATTATACCGTTTTGATCGCGCCCCCGCTCGATCTGCCCCTTTTCGTTATACTGATACGTCAGAATTTCTCCGTTTTCATCAGTAATGGAAACAAGATTGCCGTCAATGTATCCCAGAGTGCAGGTTCTGCCCGTATTGTCCGTTACAGATGTGATCTTGCCGTCGCTGTTTTTCGTAAGCTGAATATATCTGCCGGAAATTTCGTCTGTAATTTTTATGGTATTGTCATTGGGATATGTGATCAGCGTATTCAGTCCGGTTTTGCCGGTGATTTTTGTAAGTCTGCCGTGGTAATCGTAATATTCCGTAGACTGATCGTTGCAGTTTACAACGTAGCTGGTATTCAATCCGTCCGGAATTCTGGTAGCAGTGTAGTTTTGTTTGGTAACCGTATCGCTTTTAAATACGTTTGCATCGGAAGCAGTTTTTTTATACACAGCATAATAGGCGGGACTGTCATAAATATATAGGGCGTCGCCGTCATCAGCAATTCTCTTTTCAAAATTATGAGACCAGCCCTTGCCCACAGATCCGTCTGTCAACACATTGGAGCGATAGCTGATACCAAAGCTCAGTGCCTGTGCACCAGATACAGTCATCAGCGTATGGTCGATTACATGGGCGCCGGTGCTGAGATCAATGGGGTCTGCGTGATACTCGTCCTTCAGGGCAGGCTTTTTCGGTACTTCAACCGGTTCCTTCACTGTTGTATCCTTAGGCGGTGTAACTGCTGTACCGCCGCCGGAAGTCTTTGTAATTACAATCGCCTGTTTGCCAAGGGCCGCGTATGCTTTCTCAACACTTGCCTTGGAATAGCCCTGTATTTTCTTTGCCATGGGATCGTTGAAGTAATAGTTGTTTTCATCGTATCCAACCAACAAGAGACAGTGAAGCTTATTGTTATATGAAATAGATTCGCCGTCTGGAGTTACCCAGGTGTGCACCTTATATGTAGAAGTCATGCCGACCGTTGCCCACATAACAACAGGGATTCCTTTGTCGATATAGGTTGTGCATAAATTCTGCAAGGATGTTCCGGATGCATTGGTGGCTTTCACACCTATTACATTTTCAAGCTTGCCGACAGCTTTCATAATTACGGGAGAGAAGCATCCCCAGCTTTTGTCATTATAACCCGGAAACGGATTTCCCATGTATACTTTGTTTGGATTGGGTCCGCTGTTTCTTGATGGAGAAGGAGTGCTGGAAGTCCAATCCAAATAGTAGTTTAAAAAAGCCGACAAGCTTATTTTATCTGTACCAACGGCATGCTGTAATGCCATAACGGTGCTGGCACTTTCACAGCCGTTCGGCAGTTTTTCGTTAAACTGATTGATATAGGGAGCGTCAATCAGTTTCGCATTTTTCGATGGTGTCGGATCCATGCCTTTGCGCTCATAGACACGGATATCCAGCGCCTCAATCTTTTCATCTATAGACCAGCCGGCATTGGTTGTGTGGATATCAAGCTTGCCCGGAAGACCAAATTGTTCTTTTATAGCTTCCATGACCGGCGGATCACCGTTGCTTGCCCATTCCAGCCATCCCATGCCGGTAACCTTCGCGCGGTACATAACGACATAGTTATCGAATACGCGCGTTCCGCCTTGTGTATAAACCTGAATTTCCAAGTTGCTCATCGGAAATGTCGGCCAGCCTGCATAATCATTTGTTCCGGACTTGTCACTAGAAACAAAATCAAGCCAGCCATGAAACTTATCTCTGGAGCGATACCATAAATAATATGGTTTTCCGCTGGTTTGCAGACGAACACCATCCAAAGAATCAACAGAAACATCCGCAGTCAGAGGATACCATGTTCTGTTTTTATAGTACTCCATAGTAATGCCGCTGGCTATCTGAAAATCTCCGTCGCCAACAGTCCCGGATGAACCGCCGGAGCTGCTTGTATTTCCTTCGATTCGCTCGAACATCCGGATTTCCAATGCCTGAATATTGCCGATTGATTCCAAACCCGCATCAGTATGTTGTGCATCCAGATCTCCGGAAAGGCCGTATTCGGTTTTGAGTGTCCGCATTATATCAGGCCAACCGTTGCTGACCCATTCCAACCAATTCCCGGCAACCTTGGCACGGTACATGACGACATAATCGTCATAAATCCGCCTTCCGTTTGTAGTATACACTTCAATGGCAAGGTTGGTCATTGGATGGTCCGGAAGTCCCGCATAATCATATACACCGGATTTGGTGCTTTGCACATAATCCAGCCAATCTTTTCCATCATCCTTATTTTTGCTTCTGTAATTTAAATAAAAGTTCGAATTATTTGTACCAATCCTTACACCGCACAAATTTGCTACGTCTTTACCCGAAGGCAAGGACATAAAATTATCCCTGTCATTTGTACAATATTCAATCGTTAATTCGCTGGTAATTTCTTTAAAGGTTTTTGTTGCTGCATAGGGAGCGGCTGCGCTGTCCATAACAGCTGCATCTTCCACACTGTCAGCAGTAGCCGCGTCAGCAACTTCTTCATTGTTGGAAGGCAGAACGGATTCTTCACTGTCCGCAATATTGGATGGCGCAGGCGTTTCCTCCACCGGGTTCTGAGAGACGCTAACATAGTTCACCAAAAGGTAAGGAGAAAACTCTCCCACATATGCGGCTCCGTCTGCTGTTTCATCTGATGAAACAAATGCAATACCGTGAGCTATTTCGCCATCATACCGGTTCCGGACTTCCTTCGTAATGTCCCACTCGAAAGGTTCAAACACGCTGTCTGTTTCGTGAACCGTACATTCTTTTGCCTCATCGGAATATGCAGGCTGGTTGTTCCATGTGACGCTGTCGGCGTCCCAGCTTTCGGCAACAGAATATGCTTCCAGTACAAAAGCATTTTCGTCTGCATTGATGTAATGCTGATATGCATGCAGCTGTGCGGAAAGCATGATATCATCTTCCGTCAAAGCCGGCAGATCTTCTGCATCAAAAAATGCTCTTGTGATTTTTTCCTCGGCAGTTTTGCCGATCAGGATATTCTCGCCAATATACGACAAATCCGGAATATCCGAGGATACTGCTGTCATACTGCTTGTCTTTTCACAGGGCACCGTAACAGCAGCAGAAACCGTTACAGGATAAGTAACATCTTCACTATTTAAGAGTGCATCATCCGGGCTTATGGTAAGAATATATCCTCCGTCCTCTGTTTCTTCAAGTGAGTAGCTTAAAAGAGAAAAATTCTGATTCTCATTGTCATACATATACGGAGCAGGCAGAGTATATTTTACTTCGTCCCCGTCTTTTATTTCCACACTTCCGCTGCCGTTCAGCACGGCAGTAAGATCTCCGATATCAAGATTAAAGGAAATCTTGCCATCGTCCGGTTTTTGCATAAGGACAACATCTTGCCGAATACCGGAATAGGTTCTTTCATACGTTAGCATTACATCCTGCGAAGCGTCTGTAAAATGAAGTGCAGAGGATTTTACCGTTGCTTCAATCACTTCGATGTTTTCTTCATATATAGACGTTTCATCCGGCTCAGCCTCTGCTTTTTCATCAGCAGATTCCATATCAAAGCCTGTTAGTGTCAAAGATACAGGATATGCATTCTCAACAGCTACGAGCTGCATCGTAGTGCCATCGGACACTGCGGCAGTAAGTGCATCTGTCCTGCTGATATATACATCTGAACTTGCATTTTCATCGGCAGCAAAGGAAAGATCAATATCCTCCCATTCACCGATTTCATTTTGTGTATGTATGGGATATCCATACTTTACGGCAAGATACGTACCGTCATCTAATTTGAAGTGTTTTTCATTTTCACTTCTCCTGGCAGTATCTTCGCTGATGATTCTTGCACTGTCCATTTTTACGCCTGCATACGCAGAATCTTGTGCATCGTTATCCGTATATTCGGGAGCCCGTGCAAAAGTTGCAAGCGGCAGTGCCGTGAGGATCATCATCACCGACAATATTGCCGCAATGATTCTTCCTTGTGTCTTCATAAAAATCCTTTCTTAAATTAATTTTAATTGCATTTTAAGCATGTAACAGGTCAGTTTTTGACCTGTTAACGACTGTTTTTTACAAAATCCTCCTTCAAATAAGTTATTCTCCATTTTTTTCAAATTAGCGGGATTTTAAAGTTTTCCCTTTAATTATTCGCTATATTATGATATAATTAGATCCGACCGATTTCACCAAACCATGACTTAATATACTTTCACAAATATGCAAAAAATGGGGAGAAATATATGGTTGATAACAATAAATATATGCGCATTGTGATTCAATACAGAAAACCGCTTTTCCAATATTGTTATTATCGACTTATGCATAACAAAACATTAGCAGAAGAGACAATGGATGACATTCTGCACGTATTATATAAGAAATGGGATACAATAAATCCTGACGGGAATGTCAGAGCATATTTATATCGAGTTGCAGATAACTGTATCAAACACAATTTGGAAAAGTATAACCGTTATTATAAGCATAACGAATCATTTGAAGAAGCAATTGAGAATAACAAATTGGACTATATGTTTCAATATGATGATTATTTTGATGGCGATGAACTTACCGATGAAAGATATATAGAACAAATAAAACAAGCTTTGCCGGAAGATTACAGGGAGATCTTCATTTATCGTTATATCGAAAAGAAAACGCTTAACGAAGTATCTTCACTGACAGGCATCCCATATTCTTCCTTGCGCTTGCGTATAAGTAAAATAGAGCGCATGGTAAAAAACGAAATTAAGAAAATTTTTAATTGATTTTTTACAAATCCCGTTAAATTTAAAAAATCACCACATATCTTATTATGAGGTGATTTGCATGACATAGAATAATGGAGGTACTTTGTATGAGTTCTAAGCTGGAAAACAGACTTATGCAATATGAAAAAAGCACTCCGATATCAAATGACAATGAATTGATACAAGCAATAAAATCTATAATCAACAATGAAGAAGCTTTACCCTATGATGAAAGAGATTTTAATTTGATAGAGGAAGCTGTTGAGGCTGTTTTGACCCTGCAAGGTGTTAATATCGAACGATTGGAAGAATGTGCAGAAGAAATAACAGATGCGTATTTTAACGATATGCAGGATGATGAAGCAAATATCGTTAAAAAATCTATAAACAAATCTGTTAAACTAAAATGGATTATTCCAATAGCGGCTATTCTGTCAATATTGGCAGCCGGAACGATTGCTGCATATGCTTTTGGATTTAACCTTATTGAAATGACAAAAAAAGCATATTCGCAATTGGTTGAAAAAGAAACGTATGAGGAGGGAGATCATGAACTAATCATTACATCTGATTGCAAAGAATATGATTCTTTCCCTGAATTTTTGGAAAAGGAAAAAGTCGATGTACTGCTGCTTCCATATGATTTACCGGAAGCGTTCAGTATAGACAGTTTTCAAATGAATGATTATGGAGAATACAAGCAAATTGTGATATCATTAATTGGCGAAGAATCAGCGCATAGCATAGTTATAACAACACCCTATATAGGAGAGAACAACAACAATATTGAAACACACAATATAATCGGGAATTATTATGTAAATTGTTGTCAATATGATGATAAACATCAAGGTGAATTTCTTTATGATAACAATCAATATGTAGTTGTTTCATCATCGTATGATAATTTAAAAATAATAATTGAAAGTTTGAGAAAGGGCTTACAATGAAAAAACTAATTTCTTTAGCAGCGGCATTAAGTTTATTGATTACCGGAGCAATGATAGGAAGCTCTGCAGCCGAATCGATTCCTTTGAATGTTAATAGTTTCTACTATGGAAATAAAGAGGTAACAATTGATGCTGTAGATATCAGTCAGGAAAAAATGCAATTTATTGCTGACTTTATTGTTGATGAACCTAATAATACATATGATGAAGTAGCTCCCTGTGGAATTGCCTGCCTTTTTGGTCACAAATTAACCAAAACATCTGCAACGGAAACAAGTCATAACGCATATTCTTCTTCACCAAAATGTTTGGTAAAAATCTACAATGTTGAATATTGTACACGTTCTTCATGTGATTATATAAAGAAAGATCTTATTAGTTCTTATAGAACATCAACTTGCCACGGTTGATAATTTACAAATAAGAAAAAAACCTCCGCAGTTTCCAGCGAAACTGCGGAGGCTTTTTCTATCTATCTGCATCTGCTTGCAGTAACGAAAATATAATTTTTCTCGAAAAAACCGCTATTTTGGAGAATCGTGTGCATTACTTATGTGCGAACAAATTTTTTAAAAGAAATGGAGACAAAAATGAAGAATCACAAAAAAAGCAAAATTTTATCATTTGTACTGGTGTTTGTATTTTTGGCAACTTTCATTCTTACACCTCTGCATGTATCAGCAGCTTCAGGGAGCACATTCAGAGAGGCTGCCGGAATCACGCAGCAATACCGTGCAACAGGATCATCTGCCTGGAAAACGTTGACGCCATCCACTTCCTTTAACGGTTCTGACGGTATCCTTATCCAAACTGCAAACAAACCATACTATTTAAAATACAAATGCAAAGATAATTCCCACGGTTGGCTGGATCCGGTGCTTAGTACCGACAGTGGAACATATGACTATGCAGGGTGGCCCGGCTATTCTGTAACCAATATTTCCATTGAAGTTTATGACTATACCGGACGGATTTACGATAATTATGTAGTCATGTACCGTGCTAAGGTTGCGGGATCGTGGCTTGATTGGGTAAGCAATGGATCTCCAAGCGTTATGCAAACAATAAAATCTGAGTTTGGTCTTTCCGGAACTCTAGACACATCCTCCACCGATGCAGGGTGGGCAAGTAAGGGTGTGATACAGGCTCTTGAAATTCGAGTTTTTGAGCGCATAGAGAATTATCCAACGCCATCAGCCAATGCAAAAATAATTGATGCACCTTACATATATCAAGGTTTTAATTATCCTAACGGCTGCGAAAGCGTAAGTACAGTAATGGCATTACAGCATGCCGGAATCAATATTTCTGTTGACAGCTTTATAGATAATTATCTTGATATGGGAGCAACGCCTGTTGTAGGGGGCAGCGGTCCCGATCCGGATTTAGTATACTGCGGAAATCCAAGATCCGTAAACGGATGGGGATGTTATTCTCCGGTAATCGTAAACGCGCTGAACAAATTCGTTGATAAGAATACATATACTGTTTCACAATTCTACGGCAAATCACTGGATGAACTGTGCCGCACATATATTGATAACAACGTGCCTGTAATCATGTGGGCAACAGTTGGAATGACAGACAGCAGTGCAAGCAGTTATTATGCGCATTGGACAAGCCCTGCTGGAAAATCCATTTCATATAACAGGAAACTGCACTGTGTACTTCTTGTAGGATATGACGAGAACAACTATTACTTCAATGACCCTCTGCATATGGATGCAAGTGGCGTAAAGTATACCGGATATGCAAAAACATGCGTGGAAAAAGCATATAGCATCTTGAATCAGCAAAGTATTGTAGTAGCTCCAAAATAAATATAGATTATTTTTTCATTTAATTTCAAGTAAAACTTCCAGTATAAAAATCATAAAATATAATTTAAAAAGGCGCACAAAATCAGAGCTGAAACCATTTTGTGTGCCTTTTTTATCGTACATAACAATCCGATGAGCGGCTGCAAATTCCTTTATTTGCTGGTAAATCTGCAATGCGGAGTATAAATAACCTTGTGCACTCGTTGCACAAGGTTATTTATATGGTTACTCCGATACAGCATATCCCTAGTTTGAATGGGACTGAAAAAATCCAATCCATGCAAATAAATAATTTTCTACATTTCCACATGCTATATAATTTTTTGACTTCAAAAAGAAAAAACAGTACAAACGAAATTTGACAATGTTTTTATTTACAATATAAAAGATGTTCAGCATCGGTTAGGACATAAAAATATTCAAGTTACTTTGCAAATCTACGCGCACTTAACTGAAAAAATGCAAGATCGATCAGTTGAAATTTTGAATTAGATTTCAACTGACAGCGCCTGTACCCCAAATTTACCCCAAAAGGGTAGAAAATCAGTCGATTTCACCCCTGAATCGGTACTGCTTTTACCCCCAAAAATGACGGAAAAAGTCAATAAAATCAAGGGTTTACAGCAACGGGAATTTGAAGTTGGGGTACAAAGCATAATTTTTTACCCGACAAAACAAATTTGGAAAGCAAAAAAGAGCCACTGATTAGCAGCTCTTTTTTGAAATAAATTCAGTATTTACAAGGGTTTTCAGCCTTACTTGCAAGCTTCTTCCACAGCAACGGCTACTGCAACAGTAGCGCCAACCATGGGGTTGTTACCCATACCGATCAAGCCCATCATCTCAACGTGAGCCGGAACGGAAGAGGAGCCTGCAAACTGTGCGTCAGAGTGCATACGTCCCATTGTATCTGTCATACCATAGCTTGCAGGACCTGCAGCCATGTTGTCCGGATGGAGTGTACGACCTGTACCGCCGCCGGAAGCAACAGAGAAGTAAGACTGACCGTTCTCCACACACCATTTCTTATATGTGCCTGCAACAGGATGCTGGAAGCGGGTGGGGTTAGTGGAGTTACCGGTGATGGACACACCAACCTTCTCCAGCTTCATGATTGCAACGCCTTCCGGTACATTGTCTGCACCGTAGCATCTTACATCTGCACGGGGACCGTCGGAATACGGTGTTTCGCTGACAATCTTAACCTCTTCAGTATAAGGATCAAATTCTGTTCTTACATATGTAAAGCCATTGATCCGGGAAATGATGAAAGCAGCGTCCTTGCCCAAGCCGTTCAGAATAACGCGCAGGGGCTTTTTGCGTACTTTGTTTGCATTCAGTGCGATTTTAATAGCGCCTTCTGCAGCAGCAAAGGATTCATGTCCTGCCAGGAAGCAGAAACAGTCTGTTTCTTCAGAAAGGAGCATTGCGCCCAGGTTTCCGTGACCCAAACCAACCTTACGGTTTTCTGCAACACTTCCGGGAATGCAGAATGCCTGCAGACCGATACCGATCGCAGCAGCAGCGTCGGAAGCCTTTGTGCAGCCTTTTTTCAGTGCGATGGCAGCGCCGACAGTGTAAGCCCATACAGCGTTTTCAAAACAGATAGGCTGTGTCTCGCGCACGATTTTATCGCAGTCAATCCCTTTTGCCAGAGTGATCTCTTTGCATTCCTCGATAGAGGAAATACCATACTCAGCCAGAACAGGGGTGATTTTATCAATTCTTCTCTCGTAACTTTCAAACAATGCCATTATGATACCCCTCCTTACTGCTTGCGCGGGTCAATGTATTTGACCGCGTCAGCGAATCTGCCGTATGTACCGATAGACTTTTCATAAGCCTCTGCAGGACCGTCGCCCTTTTTGATAAAGTCGGTCATCTTGCCCAGAGAAACAAACTCGTAGCCGATTACCTGATCATCTTTATCCAATGCCATACGGGTTACATAACCTTCTGCCATTTCCAGATAACGAACACCCTTTGCCTGGGTTCCGTACATAGTACCTACCTGAGAACGTGCGCCCTTACCCAAGTCCTCCAGACCTGCGCCAACAGGCAGACCGTTTTCAGAGAATGCAGACTGGGTACGACCGTAAACGATCTGCAGGAACAGTTCCCGCATTGCTGTATTAATGGCATCACATACAAGGTCTGTATTGAGTGCCTCAAGCAGTGTCTTACCCGGCAGAATTTCAGCAGCCATAGCGGCAGAGTGTGTCATACCGGAACAGCCGATTGTCTCCACCAGTGCCTCCTCGATCACGCCTTCCTTCACGTTCAGCGTAAGCTTGCAGGCGCCCTGTTGGGGAGCGCACCAGCCCACACCGTGAGTGAGGCCGGAGATGTCTGTGATTTGTTTGGTTTGTACCCATTTTCCCTCTTCAGGCAAGGGAGAAGGACCGTGATTGGGTCCCTGGGCAACGCAGCACATGTTGGAAACTTCTTCAGAATATGCGATGCTCATTGATATATCTCCTTTTAGTATAAATTTCAACAAATATCATTATATATCTTTTTCTGCATTATTTCAATAAAAGAATCAGAAATTTTTGTGGGATTGCCGGCTTTTTTCCTGTTAAATATGATCAAAACATTTTCCATAAGCTTCCAAGCCGTCCGCACGGCAGAAATTTTATTCTGCACCTCCGATATCAATAATCGCGGATCCGCCAGTAACTGTCGGCAGTTTGCCGTCCCATTTCTGTATTTTTTCATATTCCACAATCAGTTCGCTGAGAGATTTGGTAAGCAGTTCGTTTGCATTTGCTTGGGCTTCTGCCTTTGCTGCAATTGCAGACGCTTCCGCCTCGGCAGCAATAACCTTTTTCTGGGCTTCTGCCTCAGCAATCACAATTTCCTGTTCCTGTTCCGTCTTTGTTTTCAATAAGTTCTGTTCGGCTACCTGCTTTGCTTCAATCGCATTATTAAACTCCGCTGAAAAGTCAAAATCTATAATGTTGAATTTTTCAATGATAATGCCGTATTCCTGTACCTTTTCTTCCAAAGCCTGCTTGGTTTCTTCTCCCACCTGCGCACGTTTGGTAATAAGTTCCTCCGCAGTATATTTCGCGCTTACTGACTTGATGCTTTCCTGAACGGCAGGCAAAAGAACAACCCCCTGATAGTCTCTTCCAATATTCTTATAGATTTTTCCATTATCGTTGGGACCGATCCGGAAGTTTACCGCCACAACGCTATTTACCGATTGAAGGTCCTTGGAAACGGCTGCTGCTTCAACTTCTTCCTTTTGAATTTTGTTTGTCATTTTTTCTACCGTTTGTGCAAACGGGATTTTGAAATGCAATCCTTCCGATAAAACCGTATCAGATACTTTACCGAACGTAATTACAACACCGGTGCTTCCCGCCGGCACAATAACAATGCTTGCAAAAGCAAGAATTACAAGTAATACGATTATTCCGAGCGCAATAATCAGTCTTTTAGAAAATTTTTTAGCCATAATAAATATCCTCTCTTTAATTAAATGATAATTTTGTATTTATGAAAAATACACTCTGTCCCGCTAAGTGGGGCAACGCTGCTTGGGAATGATATCCATCCGGTTAAGTTCACGCCTCCTTTTAACGCGTTCATTTGAACTCTTTTTAAGATGATGTGATTATATCATGCGTTTTAAAGATTGTCAATAGATTTTCTAAAATATTTATCAATAAAAAAGCCTCCCCAGTAAAGGGAGGTGGCGCGGCACAAGCTTTCGCAAACAAAAAGCCTCCCTTGTGAGGATCCACTGTGTGGCTCCATAGGGAGGTGGCTCGCTGTAAGCGAGACGGAGGGATTGTCTGCTATAAATTACCGATTTGAAATTCCTGTGAATCGAAAGCAAAACAATCCCCACCCGCTATCGCGGGATGCCCCAGGGTTCGTGAAACGAACCCCTGCACAAGGGGGCTTTTAATTTGTACCTTCCACTTTCAGAATATTCCGCAGATCATCCAGCGTCTGCGCCCGGTTGATCTGCTCCCGCATCCGGGAAGATCCCCGCATACCCCGGATAAAGTGTGCAGCTCTCCCTCTGGATTCCCGCACGCCCCGTTCTTCTCCTTTATCCGAAACGATCGCTTCAATCAGTTCCATTGCAGTGCGGCGCATCTCCTCTTCTGTCGGAGGCGTATATAACACACCTGCAAGCACTGCCCGAACCATGCTGAAAATCCAAGGATTACCCAAGGATTCCCTGCCAATCATGATCCCATCGCAGCCGGTTTTCTCCAGCATTCTGCATGCATCATCCCCGCTGTGTATATCTCCATTTCCAATGACGGAAACACTGTCCGGCAAAGCGTTGCGCACTGCACGGATAATCCTGTTGTCCGAGGAAGGAGCATACATCTGATTCCGGGTGCGCCCGTGCACAGCGATCTCTGCTGCTCCGTTTTCCGCACATGCCGCCGCTACCTCCACAGCATTCACATGTGCGCTGTCCCATCCGGCACGGATCTTTACTGTCACAGGCAATCCGTAAGGCTGGACGGCACGATGCACGGCGGCGACAATCTGCCCGCACAGTGCCGGATTCTGCATAAGCGCGCTGCCATCCCCGGAAGTGACAATCTTGCGAACCGGGCACCCCATATTGATGTCTATCGCCCGGGGAGGATGCGCATAAGTGCATCCGCTGTATTCTCCTGATGCCAGCATCGCGGCAGCTTCTCCCATCACTGCCGGATCATGCCCGAAAATCTGGATGGCACAATGAACATCCCCCTCCGGGATTTTTGCAAGCACCGCCGTTTTCTGATCCTTATACACCATTGCCTGTGCAGAAATCATCTCCGTCACAGTCCGATCCGCGCCAAACCTGCGGCATAACAGACGGAATGGTGCATCTGTAAATCCCGCCATGGGTGCGAGAATCAGCGGAATTTTCTTTCCTATATTATTCATCATCCAGCTTGAGCACCGCCATAAACGCTTCGGGAGACACCTGCACACTGCCAAGCTGGCGCATTTTCTTCTTGCCTTCCTTCTGCTTCTCCAGCAGCTTTTTCTTTCTGGTGATATCTCCGCCGTAACACTTGGCAAGCACATCCTTACGCATTGCCTTTACTGTCTCCCGGGCGATAATCTTGGAGCCAATTGCCGCCTGAATCGGAATTTCAAACAGCTGCCGCGGAATATTTTCTTTTAATTTCTCCGCAATCTTCCGTGCTCTTGCATAGGCTTTGTCCTTATGAACGATAAAGGTCAATGCATCCACTATATCTCCATTGAGAAGAATATCCAGCTTAACCAGTTCGCTTGGTTCATATCCTTTGATTTCATAGTCCAGCGAAGCATAGCCCTTACTTCTGGATTTCAGTGCATCGAAAAAGTCATAGATAATTTCATTGAGAGGAAGCGTATAATGCAGTTCCACACGCTGGGTATCCAAATATTTCATATCCAGATAAACGCCTCTGCGGTCCTGACACAAATCCATAATTCCGCCCACATATTCCGTAGGTGTGATGATGCTTGCAGAAACCATCGGCTCTGCCGCCGCTTCGATTTCATCTGCAGACGGGAAATTGCTGGGATTGTCGATCTGCAAAGTGGTTCCGTCCCGTTTGGTAATCTCATAAATAACGCTGGGCGCTGTAGTAATCAGATCCAGATTGAATTCCCGCTCCAGACGCTCCTCGATAATTTCCATATGAAGCAGCCCCAAAAATCCGCAGCGGAATCCGAATCCAAGCGCCGCTGAGGTTTCCGGTTCGAAGGTAAGCGCCGCATCATTGAGGCGGAGTTTTTCCAGCGCGTCCTTTGTTTCATTATATTTTGCACCGTCCGCAGGATAAATGCCCGCATACACCATAGGCTGCACACTTTTGAATCCTGGCAGCGCCTCACTGCACGGATTTTCCGCAAGGGTAATTGTATCGCCCACCTGCGTATCAGACACCGTTTTGATAGACGCAGTGATATATCCAACATCCCCTGCTTGGAGACAGTCCAGTTTGCGCATACCGAACGGTTCCAGCGCGCCTACCTCTGTCACTTCAAACTGAGCACCGGTGCTCATCAGCAAAATCTTATCCCCGGGTCGGACGGTGCCATCCATAACACGGATATATACCACTACGCCCAGATATGCATTATATGCAGAGTCAAAAATCAGACAACGCAAGGGGGCATTCTCGTCTCCACTGGGACACGGAACCTGCGCAATGATTGCATCCATCACGTCCTGAATATTCAATCCCGTTTTGGCAGACACTGCCGGACACCCTTCGGCAGGGATACCGATCACTTCTTCAATCTCTTCCCTGCATTTGTCCGGCATTGCAGACGCAAGGTCAATTTTATTGATCACCGGTACAATTTCCAAATCTGCATCCACCGCCAGATATGCGTTTGCCAGCGTCTGCGCTTCGATTCCCTGAGTGGCATCCACGACCAGCAGCGCACCCTCGCAGGCATTCAACGAACGGGAAACTTCATAGTTAAAGTCTACATGTCCGGGGGTATCTATCAGATTCAGAGAATACGTCTCCCCTGTCCGGTCTGTATAATTGATGCGAACCGCACGGGCTTTTATGGTAATTCCCCGCTCCCGTTCCAGCTCCATGTCATCCAGCAGCTGTTCCTCCATTTCCCTGGAGGTGACGGTGTTAGAAAATTCCAGAATCCGGTCGGCAAGGGTTGATTTACCGTGATCTATGTGGGCAATGATGGAAAAATTGCGGATGTGCTTCTGCCGCTCTGAAAGTTCTGCCATATATAAATCCGATGCGCCGGTGGCGCTCCTTTCTAAAAGAAATACATACTTTTCTATTTTACAGTATACATTATTTTTCTCATGAAAGCAATCAGCAGCAGTAAAAAATCCACAAAATAAAGAAAGGTTCCTTGAAAATGCAAGGAACCTATTGTTACTGTTTATTCTATGATATTACTTGCAGGTACACGTTCCATAAGAATCCAACCATTCATCTGCTCCACATGCATACACCCTGTATCTACGGTGTGGATGTGTCTCACTTGCATAAATCCCTACTTGGTTGCATTCGCCGTAGGAATCCAACCACTCATCTG
>BLMO01000106.1 GCA_011957885.1 Clostridiales bacterium | reverse complement strand
CCGTCTCGCCAGAACTGCGCCGCTTTCTGCAGCAGGTTTTTTCAAACTATACAGTCACAATCGACCATTGCGGGGAAAGAGCTTCCGGAGATCTCCTGTGGCTAAAGTATCAGCATCTGCAGGGCATAATACAGACCCCGCCAGACGATACCATTCCCTGCACGCGGATGTCACAATTTGCAGATCAGTTCACCTCCTATGTACAAACCGGCAATCTGAAGGCTGTGGTTTACTTATCTGCAAAAAACTGCGATCATTTTCTGATGCAGTTTCCTACGGTGCAAACCATATGTCAGGCAGCGGGAATCCCTGTAATTGAATTGGAAACAGAATTTGCCGGGGCAGGCTCCGGACAGCTTGCAACCAGGCTGGAAGCTTTTACAGAATGTCTGCAAAATCAGGGGAATTTGACCAATGCAGAACAACCGGCGTGCAGCGGAGACAATCCTTTTGTACAGCGGATGAAGCTGGTGCAGGCTGTAAGTTCAAATGCGCCTTTGCGCGCAATCCGGATGGTGGTGGAAAATCAAATTGACATATTTACAAATACAATCTGGAAGCACCCGGAAAAAATCATCTGGACCAATATGGTCATGCCGCAGGAACTTTTTTATGCCGCAGGACTTGTCCCTGTAAATATGGAGCTTGCCGCCGGATGGCTGGCATCCCTCCGTTTATCACACAAATATATTGCATACTGTGAAGGAACCTGGTGCAGTCCTTCCGTTTGCTCTTATCATAAAGCAACACTGGGACTGCTGCAATCCGGCGGACTCAGCCGCCCTAAGGCGGCTGCCATCTCGTCTCACATCTGTGACGGCAGCATCGGCACGGTAAACTACTGGAAACAGCATTACGGAACAAACACCTTTATTCTGGATGTTCCCTTTCAGCAAACGCCGGATGGTACGGCATATCTGACCAGACAATTTAAAAAGCTGATTGCATGGATTGAAACCTATACCGGGCAGGCACTGTCGGAAGAAAAAATCCGCGAGGCGCTGGTTCTGTCCAACCAGGCAAGAGACTATTGGCTGAAAGTCCAAACGCTGCGCAAAGGGGATCCTGCCGTACCGGGACGGTATATGCTGCGCAATCTGTTCGGTGCAACCTTTCTGTTGGGTTCCCGGTTCGGTCTGGACGTAATGCGTACATATCATGCGGAAATGCAGCAAAAATACACAGCCCCGCAAAATCAGGCTTCCCCTGCAAAGCGCAAACGGATCCTGTGGATTCATTTTGCACCCCTATATCACAATGCCCTGCTGGAATATCTGGAGGAGACTCTTGCATGCACCATCGTCTATGATATTACTGGATATATCTACTGGCAGCAGTACGATTTGGACATGCCGCTGGAAAGCCTTGCCCAACGCGCCGCCTCCCACTTTTATCTTGGAGAGCCAGAAAAGCGGCAAAAGCTGTATGCAGACATAATCCGGGAGTATCGCATCGACGGCGTCATTCACATGATGCACAACGGATGTCGGGCAATTCCCGGCGCGTCCTGGCAGGTGCGGGACACGGCAGATATGCTGGGTATTCCCTATCTGGAGCTTTCCGGAGACTGCAT
>BLMO01000105.1 GCA_011957885.1 Clostridiales bacterium | reverse complement strand
GCTCCTTTTCCTTGACGCTCTCACAATGTTTAGAGTAGTCCAGTTCGTACAGATTGCCCTTGATTTTCCCGCGCTCCTTTCCCGTCAGCTCGATTGCATAGGCAAGAACGCGGTCGCTTGTCTGCTCCATGTAGAAACGCCATGTGTTGTGGGGCGCGGTGTCTTTGAGGAAAACGTCGCGCTCCCGGAAACAGTGCGTCCCGGACGGGCGGCAGAACCACAAAAGTGTTTTGTCCTCCCTGTGGGGGCTTGCCGCCGCCTTTGCGATAATCTCTTTGTCAATGTCTAAGTCGCTCTGGTAAAAGCCTGTGTTCTGCTTCATAATCGCTTCAAGGGAAGCAAACAAATCCATGTTTTCAAATTTGCTCTGTTCCGGCATGGGTCAGCTCCTTTCCAAGTCCTGTGACTTCTGCTTTGCGTTTTTCTTCTGTGCCTTTTCCTTGTCGGCTCTAAGCTGCGCCCGGATAGAGGGTTTCTTTTCCGGCTTCGCTCCCTTGCCGCGCTCCTTGTCGGCTTTGACAGCGTTAGCCAGGTCAACAAGGGAAATCTGCTCGCCCGCCTTTACCTTTGCTTCCAGTTCGTCAACGGTGGGGGTGTTGTTGATGATACCGTCAATCATGTTCCCGTTCTGCTCTGTGGTCTGCTCGGCGGTTTTCAAGGGATTGTCCCGCTGCGCCTGTTCTGCGGCAACGGCAAACGCCCGCGTCCCATTCCCCATAATCAGATACTTTCCGTCGTCCGACTGGTGGTGAAAGCCATATCCGGCGGCTTCTATCTGCTCCCGGCTCATGGCGGTCACATGGAAAGTCCCCCTCGGTGTCTTGACAGTTTCGCCCGTTTCCAAGTCGTCCGGGGTAAGCTGCTTTTGCTCCTGTAAAAACGCCGGCACTTCCCGAAAACCTACACTGTCAACGAAATGCGCCGCGTCCTGTCCGTCCTGATGAAGCACTACCACGTCGGAAACGGAAAGGCTGTGTCCCTTAAAATCTTTGGGGTGGTCGATATTGAAACAGGTGTAAATATCTTCAAGGGAAGTTTCCGGCGCAAGGGGCGCGGAATAGACAAGCTCATAGTTCGCCCTGTCAACCACATTTCCCGCCGCCTGCAGGCGGTCGTATGGCTCAAAGCGGAAATCCCTTGTTTCGTCCCCGCCCTTTAT
>BLMO01000104.1 GCA_011957885.1 Clostridiales bacterium | reverse complement strand
ACTGTCCGGTGCGCTGGATTTCATCGAAAAATATGAAGGAGAAAACGGCGGCGACAGCGGAATCATCGGACATTTCGGATTGGGCTTTTATTCTGCATTTATGGTCAGCAGTACAGTAGATGTACTGACACGCTCCTTTACCGGCGCTGACCCTGTAAAGTGGACCTGCACTGAGGATGGAGCATATGTAATTTCCCCATGTGATGCAGACGAAGCGCCAGAAAGAGGCACTTCTATCGTTATGCACATAAGTGAGGAAGGCGAAGAATATCTACAAAGCGCAGCGCTGCGGGAAATTTTGCAGAAATACTGTGCTTTTATGCCTGTGGAAATTTATTTTGAGGACGGCGAAGAAAAAGAAGATAAAAAGGAAGAAGAGGTGCCTGCGCCGATCAATGACACCACTCCTTTGTATCTAAAAAATCCATCGGACTGCACCGATGAGGAATATCGTGAATTTTATAAAAATGTATTCCACGACTTCCGTGAACCTCTGTTCTGGATCCATTTGAAAGCGGACTATCCCCTCAATTTCAAAGGAATTTTATATTTTCCCCGCATTACCAGTGAATTTGAAAGCCTGGAAGGACAGGTAAAACTCTACTATAATCAAGTTTTCGTAGCAGACAACATTAAAGAAGTAATCCCCGAATATCTTCTGATGCTCAAAGGTGTTCTGGATTGTCCCGAACTGCCGCTGAATGTATCCAGAAGCTATTTGCAGAACAGCGGATACGTATCCAAAATATCCAGTCATATTACAAAGAAAGTGGCGGACAAGCTCACATCCATGTTCAATCTGGATCGCCCCGCTTACGAAAATATCTGGAGAGATCTGAAAACCTTTGTGGAATACGGATGCCTGCGCGACAGCAAATTCTATGATAAGACAACATCCTGCCTGCTTTTCGAGAAATGTGGCGGTGGGTTCTGCACTCTGGATGAGTATCTGGAGGGCGCTAAGGAAAAACATGAAAACAAAGTATACTATGCCGCAGACAAAGTGTCTCAGGCTGGATACATTTCCATGTTTGAAGCGGAAGGAATTGAAACGCTTCTGCTGGATAAAATCATTGATACCCAATTTGCACAGCTGATCGAAAGCAAGCGTGAGGGCGTACAGTTCATACGGGTAGATGCCGAGCTTGCTGATACCATGAAGGGTGAAGGCGCTGCGGAAATTCCCGGCGTGGCGGAACTGTTTAAAAAGCTGGTTCCCGAACAGACAGAAATCAAATTTGAGGCGCTGAAGGATACTTCCGTACCTGCTGTACTGAATGTCAGCGAAAGCAGCAGAAGAATGGAAGATATGATGAAAATGTATTCTGCTATGGGTCAAAACAGCCCTGCAGCTTTCCCCACTCAATCCACACTGATACTGAATACGGCAAACGATTTGATTGCTTCTCTTGCAAATGCAGATCCGGATAAGGCAGCGCTTGTATCAAAGCATATTTATACTCTCTGTCTGCTTAGTCAGCGCCGTCTGAATTCAGATGAACTGCGCGCATTTTTATCTGACAGTTATTCCATTCTTGGCATGTTATGACAGACGCAGAAATCCTGCAAAAAAACACTGTCTATGTTAAGCAGCTCCACCGTCAAGTAAGCGCGATGGAACTTGGGCAGTTTAATGAGCTTGTACGGATTGCAATCTCTTCCCAAAAGCAGCTATCGCCTCAGGATGCGGCAAATTTATATTTGCAGGTATTTCCGGATATGCAGCTGCTTTCAGAAAGCTTTGCAGTATTTTTAAAACTTTTACAGGATAAACAACGCCTTGCTCCTACGCATTCTTCCAATATACAAAGCACCGTAAAATCCGGTTCGCTGTTTTATATGGCAAACAGACACACCGAATTCGCCCGGAAGAAATTTTCGGCTTTCGTTTCCCATTGCAGCCCTGCTCCTCAAACAGATTTTCTGACAATCTGCGAATCGGTTGCATCGGATGAAAACAGTTTTTGCATACTGCCTGTTTTCAGCAGTGCGGAGGGAGAGCTACCCGCCTTTGCAAGGATGATCCGCGAATACCAGTTAAAAACACGGGCGATGTGCGATGTAACCACCTCTGACGGAGAAACTGAACTGCGTTTTGCGCTTTTGTCCGGGCAGATTCATTGGTCGCCGGACGCTGCGTTTATAGAAATTCCTTTTCAGCCGGAATCCGGCAGGCAGCTTACCGCTTCCCTTGCCGCACTGCAAAAGCTGGATGCAGAGCTTTACAGCATAAATGCCAGACCAATGGAATACAATATGAATAGTTTTTTATATAAAATCACGGTAAAATCGAGACCGGAAAGCATGGGCGGTATTGCCGCTTTTGTCGAAACGGCAATGCGAACCGGAATATCCGGTGTTTTCAATATTTTATAAGATCAGGGAAGGACACAATCCATGGCTAATACAAGACTTATGTCAGAACATTTTTTAAGCAGTCCCAAAGTAGATGAAACAACCAAATCCGCCCTACTATCCATGGATAAAGAATCCCTCCAAATTGCTTTTTCCGGATTTATGACCTTCGGAACAGCAGGGCTGCGCGCAAAAATGCAGCCCGGTATTGCTTTTATGAACACATACACTGTTGCTCTTGCAGCTGCAAGTCTTGCAAAGGTGATCTGCACATACGGCACCGATGCTATGAACCGTGGTGTTGTAATCGCGCATGACAGCAGAAAGAACGCAAAGGAATTTGCTTTGCGCAGCGCGCAGGTACTGTCTGCGTACGGCATCAAAGTATATCTTTTTGACGATCTGCGCCCAACACCGGTTCTGTCTTTTGCACTGCGTCATTTGTCTTGTATTGCAGGCATCAATATTACCGCTTCTCATAATCCCAAAGAATATAATGGCTTTAAAGTATATTGGGAAGACGGTGCACAGATCGGGCCGGAACAGGCAGAAGCCATTTCTGCACAAATGCAGCAGACAGATATATTAGAGGATGTTCCTGATACAGGTCTCGCAAAACTGGAACTGATTGTACCAGTTCCCGCTTCTGTAGACGCAGCATATATAAACTGCGTGCTGGACGAACGTGTCAACGAAAGCGCTATTCCGAATGTAGCAGAAACCTTCCATGTTATCTACACCCCCCTGCATGGCGCGGGCATTACCATGGTGCCGGAAGTGCTGCACCGGGCAGGGCTGACTCATCTCCATGTTGTACCGCAGCAGGAAAAGCCAAATGGAGATTTTCCCACAGTAGAGCATCCCAATCCGGAAGCAAAGGAAGCGTTTGTGCTTGGAAAGGCACTTGCCCAAACCTATGACAGCGACCTAATCATTGCGACAGATCCGGACTGCGACCGGGTAGGCGCTATGGCGCGAAATAGAGACGGCGAATTTGTATGTATTACAGGAAACCAAATGGGCGCCCTTTTGCTGGATTATATTATCACAGCATATCAGAAAAAAAAACACTATGCCGCCTTCTCCCTATGTTGTTAAGTCCATTGTAAGCACCAACCTTGCTGCAGAAATCTGCCGCAGGAATCAGGTGCAGATGTATGAAGTGCTCACCGGATTCAAATATATCGGTGAAATTGTAAAAGAAAAGCTCAAGAACGGCACCGGAACCTTTCTTTTAGGATTCGAAGAAAGCTACGGATATCTGAAAGGCACCTATACCCGCGACAAAGACGCAGTCG
>BLMO01000103.1 GCA_011957885.1 Clostridiales bacterium | reverse complement strand
ATTCTTTAATCAATCCGGATGTTTCCCCGGAAGATGAGGGAGCCGGTCAGATGAAGATGCTGTATTGCAGCTGCCCGTCAGAAATGCGTGAAACCCTCTTGCACCATACGCAGGAAACCATGAAAGAACTAACCGAACTATCCGAGAAATTTGAAACGAATTGAGCCGGTGAGTGAATTTAACAAATTCCTCACCGGCTTTGTTCTTTTTCGAGAAAAAGAAGGTTATCCCGTTCCGGGATAACCGTGGCAAGCAATGCCCCAGGATAGCCATCCGGCTCCTGGCGCTGCTTGTTGGGGATTCCCCAAGCCCCTTTGAACACAGAATTTCATTCTGTGGCTGCGCGTTCCTGCGGAACGCTTTTTACCGGCCTGCGGCGGTGAGAAAATGCGAAAAAACAGGCGCGTCAGCGATCCTGCCCCTGTTCCTTTTCCCGGTCATTCTGGCGTTCCTCCCCATATCCCATCAGCCGATCCACGTTGGCTTTCGCGGCCAGCAGTTCCCGCATTTCCTCGCGGGAGCGCCGGTACTCGGCATAGTCTTTTTTCTTTCCTTCCAACAATGTTGCGTACTCGGCCTGCAAGCTCTTGACGGTGGGCAGCTTCTTGATACCCAAATCGTCAAAAGCCTGCTTTGCCGCCTTGTGGAGCAAAATATCCGCTTCATGTTCCGCTAAAAATTTCTTGGAATATCCCGCCTTGCGGTAGGCCGCATAGACCTCGCGGGTTTTCACATAATTGATGATGTGGGTCCGCAGTACGGCTATCTCCGCCATGCGGGTTTCCGCCGCCTTGATCTGCGCCGACAGCTCATTGTGGCGGGTGGTAGCAGCAGCCGCTTTTTCTTCCAAGACTGCATATTCCAGCAGGCCATGCTCGGTGAGGTAGTTCATCGTCTGCGCCATCTGTTTCAGATTGAATACCTTTGCCCAGCGCGCATAGCCAGCGCCTTTTCCGGCCTGCAATTTTGCCTGAATATCCACCAGAAGATTGACCTTGGGAGTGGGAGTTGAAACCGCGTCTTTTCTGCGGGGCGTATGCTGCTTTTCTCCGGCAAGGACCGCCCGTATTTCATCTTCGCTGTACCCTTGTCCCAGCTTTTCATCCATGCGGGCAACATTCTTCCAGCCGGGGGCTTTGAGCCGGATTGCCTGTCCCCGGCGTGACACCTCACAACCCATTTCCGCAAGCAGCTTTAACAGCCCGTCAAAGTCTGCCGGTTTCTGTTCTAATGCCTGATCAATCATCACGCGGAGCTGTTCCCGGTGGGAGGGCTTTGCCCGGTCCCCCAGCCATTTGTTGTAGCTTTTTCCATGCGGTTTTGGGTCCTCTACAATGGAATAGCCATTCTCAACGCAGATGGTATCATTCAGCCGCCGGACCGCGCGGGTGCTGCCCCAGAAGTTTCGGAATTTCCGGTCACAGTTCACATTGACTGCGTTCCAGATGATGTGGTTATGGATATGGGATTTGTCGATATGGGTGCAGACCACAAAGGCGTGATTTCCCTTGGTGAACCGCTTTGCAAACTCCACGCCCAGCCGGTTGGCTTCTTCCGGGGTGATCTCACCGGGGACAAAGGACTGCCGGACATGGTAGGCCAGCACATCGTCCGCGCCCCGTACCCGTCCAGTGGTGGAAATGTACTCACGTTTTGCCAGCAGAAACTCGGCGTCGGCTACTCGGCTGTCACACGCAAAGCCGGTGACGAGCCTGCCGTTGTCTGTCTTTTGTGGGTTGGCTACATAGTCGATAATGTCACTGACCGCCTGGCTTTCGGTGCGGCCTTTGCCGGTGTGCAGCGGCATGATGCGTGTGGTTGCCATGATGGAATCCTCCCTCCATAACAAAACGGTCTGCATACGCAGACCGCTTGTTTCTTTTTATTCAACATTTTTATATCGGATTATCCTGTTTCATGCCAAAAGTAAATCACCCAAAGCTATCTGGCGTTTCCTTTTTCCCACTTCTCCAAACGGGATTGACACAGTGCGGTAATTTCGTTTTTATCTTCCTCCGTCACATTCCTGCGTCCCTTTGTCCGCTGGATTTCCAGATAGCTTTCATAATCGGAAAGCAGAAGGTCAAAAAGCTCCTTTGGGGTACGGCAGACCATGCCGCTGCAATAGCCGGGTAATTCCCCTGTCCCATGAAACTCCACCCGGATATACCCATACCGGCTTTTGCAGACTTCCATTTCTGTATCCAATGTCAGATAGTCCCCAAAAATGTCTATCACCTGTTCAAATGACATCATAGCAGTCCACTCCTTTCGTAAAACCCTGTTCTGCCGCTATTATCCATGATTCCGGCACATTCGGCAAGTTTACCGTCAAAAAGAAAAAGCGGAGGAAGGCGCGGCGAAGAACGCCGTTCCTCCCTCCGCAGATGGAGCAAACTATCCGGTCAGGAGAGCTTGGAAAGCTGGGCCAGTATCTTCTGCACACCGTCCCAAAGCTGTTCCTGCCGCTGGGATATATCCTCCAGGTCAGCGTCATAAACCCGCCCGGTTTCATGCACTTTACGGGTCAGCTGGTTCAGGTTGTTGCTGGAATAACGCATCAGGGACACCAGCTCCTTCAGCTCCGGCAAATCCAGCTTTACCACATAGCCGTCCAGCGCCATTTTCCGCAGATAGGCTTCCCGGTTGACGGTTCCAAGCTGGGACATTTTCTGCTCAATCAGAGCAAGCTCCTCCGGGGAAACCCGGAAATTCACCTGTACCTCCCGTTTCCGCTTTGCCTCGCTCATCGTTCCGGTTCCCGTTTCTTAGGGGCGGCGGGTCTGCGTTCCGGCGGCTCCTGTTTG
>BLMO01000102.1 GCA_011957885.1 Clostridiales bacterium | reverse complement strand
GGATTCTGCCGCCTGCAACAGCGTTTTAATCTGCGGCAACACTTCAATGGACTGCGCCAGCGCCCGCAGTTCCCGTGCACTGCCGGTTCCATACAGAATTCTTGTAAGAATCCGTTCCATATCCAGCACTGAAGTCAGAAGATGGCGGATTTCCTCCCGAAGCATATGATTAGACACCAGTTCTGCTACCGAACGCTGCCGGGAAACAATTTTCTTCACATCCCGCAGAGGGTGCTCCAAAAACGACCGGAGAAGCCTGCGCCCCATGGATGTATTGGTTTTATCCAGCACTCCAAGGAGGGAGCCTTTTTTCTCCTTATCCAGCATGGTTTCCATAAGCTCCAGATTTCGCCGGGTGCTCGTGTCCATTTCCAGATACTGTGTATTTTCGTAAAAAGCAATATTGTCAAAATGAGACAAATCCGATTTCTGCATATCGGCAAAATATCCGAAAGCTGCGCCGCAGGCATACATCGCAGGCAGGAAGGATTCCTGCCCCTGCCCGTATGCGCCCGCAATTTCGCAAAACCACTGTGCGGCAGTTGACTCTTCAAAATAGGATTTAAGTTTTCCAGTGCAAAGAATGCCTCGCTCCTGCACAAAAGCTTGCAGTACCGCCTGCTTTGCAAGATCGGCATTTGTGATAATCTCAATCGGACCAATGGTTGCAAGCTCGCTCAACAAATCCTCTTCCGCGCCGATACCGGCAAAATATGTTGCCCGCACTTTTCCGGTAGAGAGATCCGCAAAGCAAACGCCGATTGTGAGATCCCCGAAATAAATTGCCGCAAGGTAATTGTTTCGGCTGTCCGGGAGAAAATCCGATTCGATTACGGTTCCCGGAGTTACCACGCGAATAACCTCACGGCGAACCGGTCCCTTACTGGCTCCTGGTTCCTCCATCTGCTCACAGATCGCAACCTTATATCCGTTTTTTATAAGTTCTCCGATATAACCCTCGGCAGAATGATAGGGAACGCCGCACATGGGCGCCCGTTCCGGCTCTCCGCAATCTCTGCCGGTGAGAGTCAGTCCCAATACTTTTGAAGCAGTTTGGGCATCCTCAAAAAACATCTCATAGAAATCGCCGAGCCGGTAAAAAAGAATATGATCCTGATATGCATTTTTGATGCTCAGGTACTGCTCCATCATTGCTGTCATATAGTATCCTCTGCTTTCTCTGTGGGTTCAGCCGTTCAATGGCATCCGCTGCAGGTGGAACAATCATGTGTGCATCCCGCCTGTTTCCCATTCAGCGCCAATTCAAGCTCCTGACTTACGGCCTGATAAAAAGCGTTATACGCATCGCTGGCTTCCTTATATGCAAGATATACAGGATTTTCAACTACCTGATTATACAGCTCACCAAGCCGCTTCTGAATAGATGCGGTAAGCAGGGCGTCCTGCTCTGTTCCCTTGCACGCCTCGGCAAGCGCTGCCTGCTGCACATTATATTCCGTAAGCAGTTTTCCGATTTCAGCATCTCCGGTATATGCTGCCTGCGCTTCCATTACTGCGCTGTAGCGAGGATCCGCTTTGATCAGCGCTGCAAGCTTTTCTACTGTTTCAACAATTTCTTTATTCAGGTTTTCCATAACACTCCACTCTATCCTAATTATTTATTTTTCAGTTTGCCGTACAGGCTGAACGTATCTGCTGAAACGATTTCCAAATCACAGTATTCCCCGATAGGAACACCGTTATTTTCAAAATGAATGGGTCTTGGTGACGCGGCTCGAGCAGTCATTTTATCCGGATCAGTTTTGCTCACTTCCTCACACAGCGCCCGCACCGTCCGCCCTACAAAACGCCGATTTCTCTCTCTGGATATATCATGCTGCAAGGCAAGAAGCTGCTCAAAACGGCTGCTGCTGATTTCCTTAGGGACTTGTCCTTCCATGGATGCTGCAGGCGTTCCTTTTCTTGGCGAATAAATAAAGGAAAAAATCGCGTCGTATCGCACTGCCGATATAATATCCAGCGTTGCCTGAAAATCCGCGTCCGTCTCCCCGGGGAATCCTACGATAATATCACTGGTCAGGCTTACATCCGGAACGTTTTTTTTCAACTTTTCTATAATAGACAGATACTCCCCGGAAGTATACTTACGGTTCATTCGCCACAGTATCTCATCGGAGCCGGATTGAACCGGCAAATGAAAATGCGGAACGATTTTTTCTTCCTCCGCCATTGCCGCAATCAGCGCGTCTGACGCATCCTTCGGATGACTGGTCATAAACCGCAGCTGGAAATCCCCTGGCAGGGCGCAGATTTTCCGCATCAGTCCAGCAATATCTATACTGCCGATATCCTTGCCGTAGGAATTTACATTTTGCCCAAGGAGAGTGATATCCTTTGCACCGCCTGCAATCAGCCTGCGTGCTTCCTCTAAAATCGCCTCAGGGGAACGGCTGCGCTCCCTGCCGCGCACATAGGGCACAATACAGTATGAACAAAAATTATTGCATCCGTACATAATTGACAGCCACGCTTTGTATGGCTTTTCCTGATGAGAAGGGATTCCTTCTGCAACTGCATATGTATCGCTGGAAACAAACTGCCTGCGGCCGCCTGTGAGGGCGCTGTAAATCAGTTCCGGCAAAAGATGGAGCGCACCGGTATCAAAGGAAAAATTCACATAAGGATAGCTGTTTTTCAGTTGGTTTGCCCGATGGGACTGGGTAACCATACACCCGCCGACGCCAATAACCACATCCGGATTTTTTTCTTTCACATGCTTATATCCGCCAATGATAGAAAGGGCTTTTTTCTCCGCGTGTTCCCGGATTGCACAGGTATTTACCAAAATCAGCTGCGCTGCGTCCGGCACGGATACCGGACGATATCCCATCATCCATGCAAGGCCTGCCATACGCTCGCTGTCCGCTTCATTTTGCTGACATCCGAAGGTTTGTATATAATAACCAGGACGGTTTTCCTCGCTGAATCCCCGCTGCTGTAATTCTTTTTCTATCGTTTCACAAAGCTGCCGCTGCCGCTCGATTATCGCTTCCTCTACATGAGGAGCAGCGGTTCTGATTTCATTCGCCATCATTTTCTCCGTTTTCGCTGTCTGCATCGTCTTTTGCCGCTCTTGCACTGATAAATTTATTATAAACAAATATGCCGGCAAGGCTGATCACGCCCACAACTGCATATATAATAATGGATTTTAGATGATTTCCCTGGGCAAAGCTGCTTCCCACATATGTGGAAGTTACAATGGACGGAATCCGCGCCACCGCGGCAATGAAAAGCATGCGCAGGAGAGAAATTCCGGTGAAGGGCGCAAAATATGTCAGTAAATCCTTGGGCGTTCCCGGAATGAACATAAGAAAAAACATGAATGTATCCCGTTTAACAGGATTTTTCAGAAATTTCAATTTTTGAAATTGCTTGGAATCAATAATTTTTTCCACAAAGGATTTGCCAAGCTTCTGCACAAGAATATAAATAAGGGCTGTGCCGCAAATAATACCCGCTATACACAGAAGCGTTCCCCATAGAGTACCATAAAGTGCGCCGAACAGCAGTTCTACCGGTTCGCCCGGTATTACCGCAAGAACAACCTGCACCACCTGCAGCGCAAACATAATCAGAACGCCCCATATGCCGAAGGAAGTAACCAGATCCTCAAAGGACTGCATATTTTCTTCATCATACAAACGCGCTATATAAAAGCACAGCAATATGGTTACAATAGCTGCTATTGTTAAGGTTACAATCTGAATAATTTTACGTATCTTTGCATTTTTATCCTGCATTTTAAATCTCCGTGCCGCTGGTTTGATCTGCTTATTTCTCTTTCGCATCCGTCGATACAGGATGATACAATCCTGTCCGATATGCGCCGTCTGTCAACTTCACCGTGCCGTCGTGGAGGAAGAAAACTGCCTCAAATGCTTTGTCTGCGCTGTCATATAAAGCTTGCCCTGCATCGTATCCCATAGCATACAGCGCGCCCGCCAACCCATTGGCGGCTACAGCGTCATCCGTCAGAACAACCACTCGGGAAAGATCAGACGCTGCCGCCTCTCCCGTCTGGCAGTTTACTGCATCGCTGGCAATAAACACATATCCGGATTCCGTCTGTACAGACCCTATCACAGACGTATCGCCTGTATCGCCGGCAATGCCGATTTCAAACGGTTTTTCATCCGCTTTTGTGCCAAACACACCTGCGCTGTCATTCAAGGTTACAAATCCATATACCACAGGACTTTCGTTTAAATATGCGATGATTGTTTCCAAGGCATATCCGTCCCGCACTCCGGTCAGATCAACCTGCGCCTTTGGATC
>BLMO01000101.1 GCA_011957885.1 Clostridiales bacterium | reverse complement strand
GCATATCCATCAGAAACGGAAAGATGACATCCAATATAAAACATAATAATCTCCACAAACTTTCTTTGACTTTGTGCTTTGTGTCTCTGTTTTTGCATAAATTTATATCTACTGCGTATATCATACCATGTAAGGCTTTTTCTGTCAATCTCTGTCATTTGACAAGAGGCAGAGAAACAGGTATAATTAGGAAAGAACTGTAATTACACGAAAAAAGGAGGCACTGTTTCTCATATGAAAAAATCAAAGGTGATCTCCTTTGCAAAATTCCGGCAGGAGCTGATTGATATTATCATAGAGCTTGCCAATGACCAGGTCAATGTTTACGCCGCGCAAGCCAGCTTCTTTATTATTATTTCAGTGATTCCCTTTATTATTTTGCTGCTGAGTTTGGCAAAATATGTAATTGACGTGGACTGGATTGTAGGCTGGATTGAACAGCAGATATCCGGAGATATCGGTCAGCTTCTTCAATCGGTTTTGGCAGAAGTTACGGAAAAAGCGGGCATTTCCCTCGTATCCATCACAGCGATTTCTACACTATGGAGCTCCTCCAGAGGGGTGAATGCAGTAATTCGCGGAATCTGGGGGGCTTACGGAATCCGTCTCAATGAAAATTTTATTTTCGATATTCTGCGTTCCCTTTTATATACCCTGTCCTTCATTTTATCTATCCTTGCCTCACTGGTAGCGCTCGTTTTTGCAGATTCCATCCGCGCGTTCTGCGAAGGGCGCTATCCCATCGCAACAATTATATTTGACGTTATCGTACAGTGCAGATCCATAGTATTCATTATTATTCTGACTCTTTTCTTTGCTTTAATTTACAATACTGCAGCCAAAAAAGGAAAGCGCCTTTCAAAAGACGCTTATATCGGACTGTCAGACAAACTCCCCCGCGGATATCTTGCACAAATGCCCGGCGCTGTTTTTGCGGCGCTTGGCTGGATTTTATTCTCTTATTTCTACTCACTGTATATCCAATACTTTCCCACTGCTTCCTATCTGTACGGAAGCCTTGCGGCAATCGTGTTTCTGATGTTGTGGCTTTATATTTGTATGATGATTCTGATATACGGTGCGGAAATCAACAAATATGTTTTTCGTAAATGGTCCTGCCG
>BLMO01000100.1 GCA_011957885.1 Clostridiales bacterium | reverse complement strand
CCATATTGGCTGTAGTGGTAATTTATTTCTCCCGACTCAATCCCTGGAGGAAAAAGGAAAATTCTGCGGCCGCCGTCCGGGACACGCCGAGCAGCATAGCACCCACGATGGTCGCACCGCTGCGGGAGGTGCCGGGGATGAGGGCGAGAACCTGAAACATACCGATAAACAGGGCGGTTTTCATGTCGATATCTTCCGGCTTCTCAATCCGGAAGGGGGATTTGCTGCGGGTACGTTCGATAATAATGAAAGCAATACCATACAAAATCAAGGTAATGGCAACCACAACAAAGGTAGACAGGTGCTGGTCAATGATATCGTCAAACAAAAGTCCGATCACCGCTGCAGGAAGGACGGCAAAGATAATCTTGCCCCACATTTTGAGGGTATATTTATTTTCTGCAGGGGTTTTCTTTTTGCTCCAGGGATTGAGTCGGGAGAAATAAATTACCACTACAGCCAATATGGATCCAAGCTGAATCACCACATCGAACATAGACATAAATGCATCGGAAGTTTCTTTCAACGGAAAGAATTCATTAAAAAGGATCAGATGCCCCGTACTGCTCACAGGAAGCCATTCTGTAATTCCCTGGATAATTCCAAGAAGCAGGGATTTAATCAATTCAACAATCAACATGCTAAGTTCTCCTAATTATATTTGCAAAATCAGCCTTCCCGCAGGATGTCGCCCGCCTGCACCGGAAACGGCGGATTCAAATAAAACGTCATTCCCGGATGGGGTGCGGATTCCAACGGCGCACCGGACGCGTCCCACATTGGATCTGCCGTAAACGGCTGTCCCGGACGCCCCGGTGAAAGCAGTTCCACCGAAGCGCCCCGCACAGTTTTATTCCGCTGCACAAAGGGAGCTCTGCCCTTTTCGTCTGCTGTGCCGGTGCACACGGCAAGGTATGCCTTTTCCCGGATATATCCGGGCTGGGTTACCAAGTTCGGTTCTGTTTTCGGATCATGAAAAAAGAAGCCTGTACCGTACTCCCTATGGGATACGGAATCCAGTTCCCGCTGCCAGGCAGGATCAAAACGATAATTCTCCGGGCTATTCACAAAAGAATCCAATGCCATTTTATATGTATTCGTAACAACGGCAGTATAGTACGCACTGCGCACCCGCCCTTCCAGCTTCAGGCTGTCGATTCCCGCATGGACCAGATCGGGCACGTGCTCAATCATGCACATATCTTTGGAACTCATGATAAAGCTTTCCCCGCCGTCCTCTATAACGGGCAGACGGTCATCGGGACGTTTCTCCTCTGCAATCTCGCCCGAGTAAATCCAGCGGCAGGGTTGGGCGCACGCCCCACGGTTTGCGTCCCGCCCCACATAATACTGAGACAAAAGGCATCGTCCGCTGTACGCCACGCACATGGATCCATGCACAAAGGTTTCCAGCTCCACTTCCGCCGGCAATGCATTTCGAATGGCAGAAATCTGGGCAAGAGACAGTTCTCTTGCAAGCACAATCCGTTTCGCCCCCATTTTATGCCACGCCATACAGGCGGCGGCAGAAACAGTAGACGCTTGGGTGGAAATATGAATTTCCAATTCCGGTGCGCATTCCCGCGCCAAAGCGACCACGCCAAGATCAGAAACGATTGCAGCATCCGCGCCGATTTGATGTAAATAGATCAAAAACTGCCGCAGGGCGGGATATTCTCCATCCCTTGGCATGATATTAACAGTCACATACACCCGCACGCCCCTCTCGTGGGCATATTCCACGGCGCGCGCCAATTCCTCATCGGAAAAGTTGCCGGAAGCAGCCCGCATGCCGAAAGCTTTCCCGGCAAGGTACACCGCGTCTGCGCCGAAATATATAGCGCTTTTCAGTTTTTCAAAGTCGCCGGCAGGCGACAGCAGTTCCGGGCGCTTCACTGTTCAAAATCCATGCACATTCTGCCATGGGTATAGGGTCGCACATATGTATCGGCAGCCTGCTGATGCAGGGGGTGCTTCTGATACTGCTGCAGCGCCGCTTCGTCTGTAAAGACGGTGTCCAGCATCATATCCGCATTGGACGACGGAAGCCCGTCAATCCAAACTGCAGCAGATACCAGTCCGGGAATTTGACCTGTCAGCCCCTCCAAGGCTTCCTTGGCATTTTTCTTTACAAGGTTCAGGCGTTCGCCTGTGAGATCCTCTTTCAATTTCCAAATTACAATATGTCTGACCATTTTTTAATCACATACTTTCTTTAGCTTTTTTACAATCCCTCCGAGTTTGGCTACGCAAAACTCGGAGGGATTGTCCTTTTACACATTCATAATCACGGGCAGGATCATGGGTTTTCTTTTGGTTTTGCTGAACAGATATTTTGTCAGGTTTTCCTTCACGCTGTTTTTCATCTGCGTCCATTCTGTAACGCCGGAATCCAACGCGTCGTTCAATACTTTAGACGCAATGCGGC
>BLMO01000099.1 GCA_011957885.1 Clostridiales bacterium | reverse complement strand
TCATAATTAAACAAATGCCGCCAATTGCCTGAAATTTAGACACTTATGCCTCCATTGCCTAATTTTACGACAGTTGGAGCCGGTTGCCCATTCCATGCAGTATCCCCTTGCGCTATACTAACCTTGTAAAAAATACGAAACTTGAAAGGAGAAATTTCTGATGCGTTCTGTAGCTCCTATGAGAACCGCCAAAGTAGGATATATCGTCATATCCACACTGCTGTGCATATTGGGAATTCTTTTAATTGTTGTTCCTGATTTTTCGATATCGGCAGTCGGCGCCATATGCGGAGCAATGCTGATCGTATTTGGTATAGTAAGATTGGTTGGATATTTTTCAAAGGATCTTTACCGTCTTGCTTTTCAGTATGACCTGGCTTTCGGTATTATGATGATCGCTTTAGGCGCAGTTATGCTGCTGCGTCCCGGCAGTCTGATGCACTTTATCTGTATCACACTTGGTCTTTCCTTTTTGGCTGACGGACTGTTTAAAGTACAAATTGCCATTGATTCAAAAAGATTTGGCATCTGCGAATGGTGGCTGATTCTTATCTTGGCAATTGTCACGGTAATATTCGGAGGAATACTGATCGCACGCCCCAGTGAAAGCAGCCGTGTTTTTACTGTGTTGATCGGCATTTCCATGCTGTGCGAAGGAATTTTGAATATTGGTACCATGATAACAGCAGTCAAGATTATCAAGCATCAGCAGCCTGATGTGATTGAAGTTCACTGTTATGAAGAAAGAGAGGACTGAATAAAATGCGCTTTTCAAAAGCGGTAGTAAAACACCGTGTGCTTATCCTGATCCTTGCCGTCCTGCTGATGATTCCATCGGCACTCGGTATGATTGCAACAAGAGTCAACTACGATATGCTGGATTATCTCCCGGACGATATGGATACTGTAAAGGGACAAAGCGAACTGCTGGAGGATTTCGGCAAAGGTGCTTTTTCCCTGATTATAGTAGAAGACATGCCGGACAAGGACGTTGCCGCTCTGGTTGAAAAGTTTGAAGCGGTTGACCATGTGGAAACGGTGCTCTGGTATTCTTCCCTTGCAGATATATCCATTCCAAAAGAGATTTTACCAGATGCATTATATGATGAATTTAATACGGAAAACGCGACCATGATGGCCGTGTTCTTCGACAGCTCCACCTCGGCTGATATTACAATGGACGCCATTCGCGAAATCCGTTCCATTGCTGGGAAACAATGCTTTGTATCCGGAATGTCGGCACTTGTTACTGATCTGAAGGATCTGTGTGAAAAGGAAGAACCGATTTATGTTGGTATCGCCATACTGCTTGCCACCGCTGCAATGCTTCTGTTCCTGGACAGCTGGCTGGTACCCTTTGTGTTCCTTGCATCCATCGGCATGATGATTCTGATGAATCTGGGCTCCAACTATTTTCTCGGCGAAATCTCCTACATAACAAAGGCGCTGTCTGCCGTGCTTCAGCTTGCCGTCACCATGGATTATTCCATCTTCCTATGGCACAGCTATAACGAACAAAGAAGAAAATACAGTGACCATAAAGAAGCCATGGCGGCTGCTATTCATAAAACGCTTGCATCTGTTGTAGGAAGCTCCGTTACAACCGTTGCCGGATTTGCGGCACTCTGTTTTATGACCTTCACCCTTGGACGTGACCTGGGAATCGTCATGGCAAAAGGTGTTATCCTCGGGGTAATCGGCTGCGTAACTGTTTTACCGGCACTGATTCTTGTGTTTGATAAACCTTTACAGAAAACGAAACACCGTTCTCTGATTCCGAACATGATAAAATTTGCAGGCAGCGTTACAAAAGCGTTCCCTATTTTCCTTATAATCTTTGCAGTTCTGATTGTGCCCGCACTGTATGGCTATAACAAAACAAACGATGAAGTATATTACGACATGGGCGAGTGCCTGCCCAAAGATATGGAATATGTGATAGCCAATTCAAAACTGTCCGATGACTTCAATATTGCGTCCACACACATGATTCTGGTAGATTCCAACGTACCGTCAAAATCTGTCCGGAACATGATCGGCGAAATGGAGCAGGTTGACGGCGTAAAATATGTACTCGGACTGGAATCTGTTCTTGGCAGCCGCGTGCCGGAAGAAATTCTTCCGGAAAGCATCAGGGAGATTCTTGAAAGTGACAAATGGGAGCTGCTTCTCATCAACTCAGAATACAAGGTTGCAAGCGACAACGTAAATGCGCAAATCGACAGTCTGAATGCAATCCTGAAAAAATATGATGAAACCGGCATGCTGATCGGAGAAGCACCCTGCATGAAGGATATGATTGAAACCACCGACCGGGATTTCCAGGTTGTCAATGCAGTTTCCATTATTGCAATCTTTATCATCATTGCACTGGTGGAAAAGAGCTTTTCACTGCCCTTTATTCTGATTGCAGTAATTGAACTCGCAATCTTCATCAACCTCGGTCTGCCCCATTATTTCGGTCAGTCCCTGCCCTTTATCGCACCAATCTGTATCAGTACCATTCAGCTTGGTGCAACCGTTGACTATGCAATTCTGATGACCACCCGCTACAAATCGGAACGTATAGCCGGCGGCAGCAAGAAACGCAGTGTTTCCACCGCTCTCGCGGCTTCTATCCCGTCTATTATCGTTTCTGGAATGGGACTGTTTGCCGCCACCTTCGGCGTCGCTGTTTATTCAGATATCGACATTATCAGTTCCATGTGCATGCTGATGGCAAGAGGCGCAATTGTGAGCATGCTGTGCGTAATCTTCATTCTGCCCTCACTGCTCATGCTTTGTGATAAATTGATTTGCGCTACCACCTTCGGAATGAAAAAAGGCGGGAAACAGCCGCCAAGCGGTCCGGCAAATCCGGAGGGAACTGCATCCTCAAAAATTAAAGTACAAGTTTAATATAAATCTAACCAATATAACCGATC
>BLMO01000098.1 GCA_011957885.1 Clostridiales bacterium | reverse complement strand
CGGCGGATGTGGATGGAAACGGCAGAATTACTCCTGCCGATGTAACACGCCTGCGGCTCTTGCTTGCTAACTGATTCTTCAAGATAAAAGACAGTAAAAAAGAACTCCCATCTGGGAGTTCTTTTTTACTTATACTTCTTCAGTAGTGTCAGATGAATCAGGCGTGTACGTTAAATACGCAAAAATTGCGTTTACCGTATCTTCGTCCGCGGTGTACACAACGGAAGAATTTTCCGGACTGTAGAAGTATTCAAAACCTGTATCTTCAGCAGAGTCTGCCTCATCGTCTGTTACACGTTCAAACTTGTTACCAATATACACAGTGTAGGCGTTGCTGCTGTCATCATCCTTGGAATTGTATGTGACGGTAATGCGGTCGCTTCCTATGTGAATGCCGTATGTTTCCTGCATTTCTTCCGGATCAGCATAATAATCTACCCAGGAATTCAGATTCAATGTGTCCACATGTTTAAACAGGGTTTCTATTCCGCTTGCATCTGTGATTTCCTTGGTGGTTCCCGCAGCAGTTTCCAGCAGAATCGATGTAATGTCGGAAGCTTGCACGCCCTGATCCCGCAGCACATAGGATTCTGCCTGATACAGCGTGTTCAGCGGACTACCGAAGGATTTTGCCATAGATGCGTCTACCATATAAATTGTATTGTCTTCTGAAATGGTAAAGTACTGATATCCGTTAAAATCATTGATGTCTCCAAACGTATAGGTATATGCGGATCCGTCTGAGAATGTAACGTCCACGGTGAGAGCTGGCGTATCCAATCCGTATGTTTCATCTGTGTTGTTGTCTGTATCTACCTGTGTTTTTGCGGTAATAGTGCTGGCAGCCGCGACCATATTTTGCAGTGCATCCTGCTGCAGGGGGAAGTGGCTGTCCAGTGCATATTCCCACACATCGTTTTCATAAACAAAGGATAGGTCTGCTTCTGTGCTACTGTACCGCAGCGCAGTTACTGTTTTGTCTGTTTTATCCAGCAAAGTGACAGAGGAATCTTCCTCCGCGGTTTCAAGGGAATTAAAATGCTTTAAAATCAGATAGCCTGCAATCAGTCCTCCAAGCACGATCAAGAGAATTACAAGCGTTAAAATGCTTTTCCCGGTCTTTTTCACAGACATTCCTCCTTATTTTCTCCGGCGGCGGAACCAGATTACAAACCCAGTTACCAGAGGAATCAGCGGAACTGCGATGACCATAACGATAAACCAGGTGGTTGCGTCCGCCTGCGTTACATCCAAAGCAGATGAGGGTGTGTTTTTGCCGACAATAGAGACAGAGGCGGTTTTTTCACAAACCTGCTGCAGGGCAGCTGTCAGAATTTGGACGTTTGATTGGATAAAGTCCTCTGTAAACAGATAAGGGGAAGAGAACCAGATCAGCTTTCCGCCTTCATTCAGGGTGGCTTCCCAAGCTAAGGTAAAGGATGCAGTTTCTTTATCTTCCTTTTCGAGTTCTGCGGACAGGTATGCAGCGTCAGATGTAGTCATCAGGGGCACAGCTGTAACATTTTCATTGGACTGCGTATTGGCAATCGGATGGGCATTTGCCATATACGTGTAGATGTTTGTGCTGGGAAGGTTGGCTCCCAGTCCTTGCTCGGAAAGGGTGGGGAGGATAATACTGGGAGTTTGATAATACTTTGTATTATCTCCTTCCAGAACAACATCAGCAGTTGCAGTAAGCCCCATATGTTCTGCGAGAGCTGCGATATTCGGAACGGAATCGGCAGTACAGAACTGGAAGTAAGTCATAAGGAGAATATTTCCGCCGTTGTTTAAATATGTTTTGAGCATTTCCAGTTCTTCATCGGTGATATCCGTTTGCGGCACATACAGAATGATTGCCGCAGCATCCTCCGGAATGCCTTGATTTTCTCCTGAGATCAAAGTCAGATCCCGCAGTTCTACATTTTCGTCTGCGACAGCAGAAGTGAATGTTTCGCCGAGTTCGAGTTCACCGTGTCCGCCGACTGCATACAGTACAGGCAGTGTGTCGGTCATTACATAATCAATGGCACGGGTAAGCTCGTTTTCACCAAAGAAATATTGGGTTGCGCTTATATATTGCCCGTAGTACATTGCGTATTGCTGATAGATGCTTTCGTATTCGCTTTGAGTATAGAATTTATCATCGCTCATGGGAAGCTTATACATATATAGGCTGCTTCCGCCTATCACAGTGCTGCGCTTGTCGCTGACAGCAATGATGCTGTTTTCTGTAAGCTGGTCTGCTTTGGTATATTTGGAAATGAAAGTGGGGTTTGCGACAGGATCAATTTGTGTGACTTTGATGTGGGAACTGAGATCTGCATATCGCTGCAGAATTTCCTGTACAACAGGATCTGCATTATCAGGCTGGGTGATGTGATACAGGGTAACGTCTGTTTCCAGACCGGCTACAATTTCTTTGGTTGTATCACCGATTGTGAACATTCCTTCGGAAGTGGTATCCGGGCGGATGATCCATGCAGGCAGGCTGCTCACAAGCAGGTTTGCCGCGATCACAATTGCCAGAACCACAACGGATATGCCAATGCTGAAGGAACCGATGCGCATTGCTTTTTTATTTTTCAGTTTCTTTTGTTCATTCATGTTTCGATTCCTCCTTAGTTCCAGCGCCGTTTTTCAAAAGACTGTACGGTAAAGAATATAAACAAAACGCAGATGGACAGATATCGGAACAGGCAGGCGATATCAAAGGTGCCCAAGGTGAAGCTTTCAATCGGTTTGAAAATTTCAATGGAACCGATGATTGTTTCAATCAGTCCTTCAAATAGGGAGGCATTTATTACATATACGATTACTGCGGCGATAATCAAAACTGCGGCGCAAATGCCGCTGATCACAGCGCTTTTCGTTGCTGCAAAGCAAATGCCGGCTATAACCAACGCCAGAATGATTACAGCGGCAAGGGATACCCAGGCGCCGCTGGGCAGAACGGATAGGATGATATTGGTGAAATACATCAATAAAATTGCGCCGATGCTGATAATTGCTGCGATGACCTGACTTTCTGTCAAAGTGGAGAGAAACATGCAGATTGCAATAACGGCACAGCCAAGCAGAAAATAAGCGAGAATCGCACCGTATCCGATGGCAAAATTTATGCCGCCGCTGCTGTAAATGCCGGCGATCAGCGGATAGATGCATGCAATCAATGTAGGGATGGCAAGAATAGCAGCCATGGCAAAAAATTTGCCAAGCACGATTTTGCCTGTGCCGATGGGGAGGGAATACAGCAGCTGATCTGTTTTATTATGCCGCTCTTCGGAAAATGACCGCATGGTAAGCAGGGGAACTGCCAACAGGGAAAGAAATGCGGCGGAGACCATTACAATTTCAAAGCTGCCGACGCCGTAGCTATAGTTTACATAAACCGTATTAAGACCCAGGAACAACAGCACATAAGCAATGAAGATCATGCCTGTCATGCCGCACATACCGGACCGGAATTCTTTTCTGAATACTGCACTCATTTGTCGTCTTCCTCCTTGTCCTCAAACAGCGGTTTGTAAGTATCGGATTCTTCAGTGCCTCCTGCAGGAGGTGCCGCTTCATTGGAATCTGTATAATATGCAGGTCCGAGAGGAGACATTCCGGCGGGCTTTTTGTCGGATTTTTTCTCTTTTTTTGCGGCTTTCTCTGCAGCATATGCGGCACCTGCATCCAGACTTTCTCCGGCAAGCTGAATAAAGAGATCTTCCAGCGTATTCTGACTGCCGCCGTCCGTCATGGAATGCACCGGCAAATTTTCATGACGCAGCGCCATGAAAATATCATCCCCGGGATGTGCGTCTTGTTCGACGGTAACAGTTACAGAAAGGCGGCTGCCTTTTTCGGCAAAGGAAAGCTTTTCCACGCCCTTTATTTTTTGCAGAATTTTGCGGATCGTGTCGGCATTGCCTTCTGTTTCCAAATGAATGGATGAGCTGCCTTCTGTGCCGGACAGCAGATTTTCAATAGCATCGCTGGCAACGATTTTTCCTTTGGATATCATAATAACCCAGTCGCAAACTGCGCTGATTTCCTGGAGAATGTGACTGGACAGGATGACTGTGTGCTTCTTACCAAGCTCCTGGATCAGCTGCCGGATTTCTACAATCTGGATCGGATCCAGTCCCACGGTAGGCTCGTCCAGAATAATAATATCCGGATTTCCCAGAATCGCCTGGGCAATTCCTACACGTTGTTTGTATCCTTTGGATAGATTGCGGATCAATCGGTCAGCAACGTTCGCAATGCCGGTCTTTTCCATGACCGTTTCTATCTGGTCATATAATTCTCCTTTGGAAAGTCCTTTGGCTCTTCCGACAAAGGAAAGATATTCAAAGGGAGTCATATCGGTGTACAGAGGCGGCTGCTCAGGCAGATATCCGATATGCCGTTTTGCCTCCATTGCCTCGCTGTAAATGTCGTGACCGGCAATAGTGATTTCGCCGGAGGTGGCGGCAAGGCAGCCGGTGATCATGTTCATTGTAGTGGATTTTCCTGCGCCGTTGGGTCCCAGAAATCCGTAGATGTGTCCCTTTTCCACTGTAAAGCTGATGTCCTTTACTGCTGATACAGGGCCGTAGTTTTTGGATACGTTCTTAACCTCAATCAAACTCTATTCCTCCCGGATGATAAAATCTTGCAGCGCGCGCTGCGGGATGTAAGATATGATGCTGAAAGCAGTATACCATAAATTTTTGAAAAAAGTTTGAATTTTTGGACGAATTTACAATTTAATCCGTGCTGGAATATGCTTTTTTGAAAAAAGCACATATTATTATATTGGTTTGGCATAGAATACATTTAGATGAAAAAGAAGAATAAGAAAAAAATGGTTTTTCATTGCAAAATGCAAGATTGTGTGGTAAAATAAATGCAACACTGCGGTTTTATGAGAATGTATAAAACATCCGGTATCGGAGAAAGGAGCAGAGATATGCACCTTGGTATGCGTAAAGACATTGGAATTGATCTGGGTACCGCCACTGTATTGGTTTATGTACAGGGAAAGGGTATCGTGCTGAAAGAGCCTTCTGTCGTGGCTATCGATCAGAATACGGATAAAATCCTGAAGGTGGGGCGTGAAGCACAAATGATGCTTGGGCGCACGCCGGGCAATATCACTGCGATCCGTCCGCTGCGGGACGGTGTAATCAGCCAGTATGAATATACTTTGCGGATGATTCAGTATTTTATAAAAAAGGCGTGTGGATCTTCTTTCTTTGCCCCGCGGGTCATCATTTGCGTGCCAAGCGGGATTACGGAAGTTGAGGAACGTGCGGTTGTAGACGCTGCGACCCAAGCGGGAGCGAAAAAGACCTATCTGATTGAAGAACCGGTGGCGGCTGCAATTGGTGCGGGTATTGATATTTCCAGCGCCAATGGAAATATGATTGTCGATATCGGAGGCGGCACCACGGATGTTGCCGTGATCTCTCTGGGCGGCGTGGTGGTTTCTGAATCCATCAAGGTTGCAGGGGACCGGTTTGACGAAGCGATTATCCGATATGTACGTCGTCGGCACAATGTGCTCATTGGGGAACGCACTGCGGAAGAAATTAAAATTAAAGTAGGCGCTGCTTGGCAGCGGGATGAGCCCCGTATGATTGAGGTTAAGGGGCGTTGTCTGGTGCAGGGACTGCCGCGGGTGGTTCGTATTTCTTCACTGGAAATGCCTGACGCATTGGAAGAGCCGATTACGGCGATTATTGAAGCAGTTTGCTCTGTGATTGAGCGAACCCCGCCAGAGCTTGTGGGCGACATTTTGTATAACGGAATTGTGATGACCGGCGGCGGCAGCTTGCTGTACGGCTTGGATCGGCTGATTGCCAATGTTACAGGAATCAAAACCAGAGTGGCGGAGCGTGCTGTATCCTGCGTTGCACTGGGAACGGGAATGTCTTTGGATCATATATCCAGTATTCCGGAAGGTGCCATCAACATTTCCAGACAGCGTCAGCAGGGAATGAGTCGATAATTTATATAGAATCAAAAAGAACCCGGGAAGAATTCTTCCCGGGTTTTGTTGTTGTAAAAACAATCCCTCCGACGCGGCTTGCGCCGCGCCACCTCCCTTTGCTGGGGGGAGGCTTTGAAATACGCTGCTTTTATTTGCTGTGGGAAGTTTCGGGGGGGAATTTGAAAAATTAAAAATAAAGAGGTCACAAAGTGACCTCTTTATTTTATATAATTCGCATATCAGCTTACAGGGAACAGTTGATACATAGCATTTTCAAACCGAGCGCCCCACATATCCAGATACCGCTGTAAACTGGAAATACCGCCTGTAGTATTGCGTACAGCGGAGAATGTGGCTGAGGGAATGGCGTTGTTAGAGTTGGCAAAGGTGTACGCAAAATCGTAAGCAGCACTTTTCAGAACAATATCCAGCATGCGGATAGAATCGTTATCCCGCAGATACAGATAAGCGCTGTTTTTTACCTGTGCGTCCGGGGTCAGTCCGTAGGAGGACATATTAAGCGCCATAAGCACATCGGAAGCTTTTTGTACATCCGATATAGTAGGAACTGCGCCAAAGAACATTGCGTCCTCATAATATGCCAGAGACACATAAGCTTCCTGTTCGGCGCTGTATTTCGGAAGCGGCAGAATCCCCCATTCGGCACTGCTGTTTGCGATGATAGGCATGACATCCAGCCGGTCTATCAGGAACAGCGTATTTCCTTCGTTGAATGCACTGATTCCGGAAATAGCGTTTCCGTATGCATTGTCATCGTAAACAATTGCAGACATTTTGGCAAAAAGATCCAAGGTGTCTTCGGCGTTAAAGTTAATATATGGATAGGCGCCGCGCGCACTGTGGGTCAGCCGCTGCCCGCCGGAGAAAAACAGCAAGTCGGGCAGGTAGGTTGCGGTATTTTGGGCAGCGTAGGAATAATAGCCGCCATCCAGTGCGGACAGCGCTGCAGTGTATTCCAAATATTTATCCATCGTCCATTCGCCGCGATCTACGAGTGCATAAGGGGATTCCATTTGGAGCTGTTCCATCAGCCCCTTATTGAAAAATACGGCGCTGAGAGAATCCGGATTCAGGGAAGCATAGCCTGCCAGCGCGTAGATCATATCGCCGCCGGTGCCGGCTGAAGTTCCTGTAGGGTTAAAATATTCTGCATCGAACTGCAGTCCGGGCAGAGACTGCAGATTCATGAGTACACCGGCGTTGCCGTAAATGCTGATGTATGATTGGGGAAACTCAACCAGATCTGCATAGTATGCGCCGGCGCGGACTGCTGCCTGCATTTCATCCAGCATGGTTTGGCTGTCAGCCTGCACTGCTGAGATGGATACGTTCAGCAGTTCTTCTACATACTTATTGCGCCGCTGCAATTCTTGCGACAGGGTAGTGCTTACTGTCTCATCCGGAACGATGGTGTTGCTTTTGGTGCTGGCGATTTTGACGGAGGCACCGCCGTACTTTTCCTTGGAAAGATCCATTTTAAACCGGGTGATCTGTTTGCTGTATGAATTTTGCACGATATCAAAATCACTTTTAGGTTCCAATGCTTGCGTGTCGGTTGCTTCCGGATCTTTATTGCCGGATGGATTGTTCAGGAGAAAAACACCGCATCCTGACAGCGTGAGCATAGTACAGCAGAGAAGGGCGGCTGCTGAACAGATCACTTTTATTTTTCTGTTTTTCATAGTGAAATCTCCGTAATTTAATTGGAATAAATATATATTTGAATAAATTTTTGCATTCTGGAGCATAATCAACAAGATTACAACATATATATTACTACAACGCGTCTGGAAAATCAATTGCAAAGTGTGAATTTTATAAGCTTGGGGCTTGCCGGATTTTGCAAGCAGATCCAGGGAAAATATTGTCTGCTGTGACATATGCTCCTGTTGGGAATGTTAATTCTGTAATTTAGTGGAGATTGAAACGGAGCGGCATGCAGGCGAGACCGGGCGCCGCGTGAGAAGCGAATCAGGCAAGGTACACATAGGATTTGACACAGGAGTCGGATTCCTTCTGAACATCAAAGAAAGGCATGGTCAGTTTATGTTAAAAAATCAAAAGCGAAGTGGATTTGTACGATGTATGGCGATTGCAGCAGCCATACTGTTGTCCTTTGCATCCGGGATTACGGTGCTTGCAGAGGACATGAATGAGGATGGCGCATTCGTCCTTCGGGCAGATGTGGGACAAGCTCCTGCAGACAGTGAAGCATCGGTACGCATATATATTGACAATGTAGAGTATTCTGGTGCGGCTTTTTTGAAAGATGCGGTCACATATGTAGGCATTCGCGAGTTTTCTCTATACATGGGCGCGCATACTGTCGATTGGGACGGAGCAGCTAAAGCTGCTGCAATCACTGCGGACAACCTTACGATTACTGCGCAGAACGGAAGTAAATATATAACTGCAAATGGCAGATATTTGTGGATCCGTGATGGTATTATGAATTTGGACGGAACGATGTATGTTCCGATTCGGATCATTGCACAGGCGTTTGACTGCAGTGTAGCCTGGAGCGAGGAAGAACATACAGCATACCTTACCTCCGGCAGCGGTGCAATCAAACCCGGCAGCGATTTTTACAGCGAGGATGAGCTTCTGTGGTTGTCCAGGATCATTCATGCAGAAGCCCAGGGTGAGCCCCTTGAAGGGGAAATGGCGGTAGGCTCTGTTGTGCTCAACCGGGTGAACAGCAATCAGTTTCCAAATACCATTTATAGCGTGATTTTTGATATGTCTGCCGGGGTTCAGTTTTCACCGGCAGCATCAGGGACGATTTATTGTACGCCAAACGAAGAAAGTGTCCTTGCAGCAAAACTTTGTTTGGAAGGTACAAGAATATCCGACAATGTATTTTTCTTTGTAAATCAGTCGACTGCAAAAAACACATGGGTTTCTGATAACAGACCTTATGTAATGACGATTGGAAATCACACGTTTTTTGCATAAAAAACGACCACACTTTGCATAAACAAAGAAAGCGCCGCATTTGCGGCGCTTTCTTTTTGTAAAAAAGCCCCATGTGGAGGATCCACTACGTGGCTCCATAGGGGGCATCCTGCGATAAGCACTATATAGAAAAGGCCCCCTTGTGCAAAGGGGGCTGTCACAGCTTGTCTGTGACTGGGGGATTGTGATACTTTCTTTTCGCATTATCTTCAAATCGGCAGTATTGCTTATACAATCCCTCCGAGTTTTGCTGCGCAAAACCCACCTCCCTTTACACAAGGGAGGCTTAATATTGGTGAGAAATACGCCGTGCCACCTCCCTTTACACAGGGGAGGCTTTGATGAGGAGAGTACAATCCCCCCCGTCACAATCGCTTCGCTTGAAAGCGGTTTTGGATTGTTTAGAAGATGTTCCCTCTTTCCTCAGTATTACTGCAAAATTATTTTTCGCGGTATGTAAGATACTCCATTACCATATTCGCACAGGATTCATAGGATAGTGTGGCGGTATTGAGGCACAGGTCGTAGTTTTGTGCATAACTCCAGTCCTGTCCTGTATAATAGCGGTAATACTCGGCACGTTCGTGATTGTGCTTTTCTACTAAGGAACGTGCATCTCTTTTCGAAATGCCAACGCGCTGTGCTTCGTGTTCGATACAGCTTTTTTCATCAGAAGTAATAAATACGCGGATCACGTTGGGATGATCCCGGAGCACGTAGTCTGCGCACCGTCCGATTATGATGCAGGATTTTGTGTCTGCCAGATTGCGGATGATTTCCGCCTGCTTTTGAAACAATGCCCGGTTTGTAGTGGGTTCGCTTCCTTCAGGGGGCAGGGAAGAGCCGGCATAGATATCCTGTGCGGCATTGAATAGAGAATCGGCTTTTTTTATATCTGACGTGGGGGCTTGTAAAGCTTCGGCTGCGTCAGAGGTTTCGGAAATCAGATACCGATCGTACAGGGGAATTTGCAGTTTATTGGCAAGTATACGGGCGACTGTAGAACCGCCGCTGCCGCATAGTCGGCTAATTGTGATTACATAGTTTTTCATAATAATTCCCTCCATAAAAAATTGCAAACGGCACTACTATCTCTATTCACATAGTATCATACTTTTTGTAATCTTGCAAGAGTAAAGTGTGAGATGCAAAAAACCTCATCCTATTGGATGAGGTTTTCATTTCGTTTACAACACCCGCTAAAATTCAGCGGGTACTTTCTGGGGTGAGTGATGGGAGTCGAACCCACGACCTTCAGGGCCACAACCTGACGCTCTAACCAACTGAGCTACACCCACCATATGACATCCCCAATCTATGGCAGTGAAATAGTTTGGCGTGCCTTGGGGGATTCGAACCCTCGACCTACTGCTTAGAAGGCAGTTGCTCTATCCAGCTGAGCTAAAGGCACATAAACGAACTGAAGCTGGGGCAACAGTTTTGGGCTTGACCGATTGGAGCGGGTGATGGGAATCGAACCCACGTAGCCAGCTTGGAAGGCTGGAACTCTACCATTGAGTTACACCCGCATGGACTGCAACAACTGTCAGCCTTAATATATTATCATTTTATAATCCATTTGTCAAGACCTTTTTGAAAATATTATGATTTATCTGCCGGTTTTTCTTTCGCCGGTGTTTAGGGAAACTGTTTTGGGGCGACACTGAGGGCAGTGAAAGAGCGGGAGGAAGCGGGATGAAAAAGCTGTTTCGGAAGATGATGCATGTCGTATGGAAGCGGGATGATGTGGTGATCAGCGGATATTACGGATACGGGAGCCTTGGAGATGAGGCGGTTCTGGAACAGATCATTGCATCCTTGCAGAAGAATATGCCGGATTGCCGGATCGGTGTTTTATCTGCACACAGAAGGAGACAGGACAAGACGCAGGGCGTGCACAGAATCCCGCGTGCCAACCCGCTTGCTGTTTTATGGGCACTGCTGCGCTGCCGCTTGCTTATAAGCGGAGGCGGAAGCCTGCTGCAGGATACTACCAGTAAACGGAGTCTTTTCTATTATACTGCGATCATTCGTGCTGCACATTTTTTGGGTGCACGGGTATTCATATATGCAAACGGAATCGGCCCCCTTTCCGATAGCAAAAGAGCGGGAACTGCACTCCGATGTGCGCATGCGATTTCTGTTCGGGACCTGGATTCGTTCTATGCTGTACTTGCAATGGGAATAGCGCCGGAAAAAGTTACGCTCAGTGCTGATCCCATTTTTCTGCTTCGCCCGGACATTTCCGGGATGCACTCATTGTTATATGGAAGTAAATATTTTGTTGTATCTCTGCGGACTTGCTGTAACGGGGAGATTGAAGAAAATATTTTGGCGAATGCATGTAAAAGGTTGAAGGAAACAGGGCTGGAAGCAGTCTTTGTATCCATGCAGGATTCTTTCGACAGGGATTTATGCATGCGTGTCTGCCGCGCCTGTGGCGGTGTGATGGCGGAGAAAATGACTGCCTCTGCTTTTGCGAAGCTTTTATCCGGCGCGCAGTTTGTAATCAGCATGCGGCTGCACTGTATTTTAATGGCGGCACTGAGCGGAACGCCTGCAGTGGCACTGTCATATGACTGCAAAATTGACAGCGCAATGGAGTATTTGGAAGAAAGCACAACGTTAGACGCATTTTTCTTTACAGAAAGAATGTTGTTGGAGGCCTGCCGGCGCGCTTCCGTCAGAGGGAATATCGGACGCGAACAGCTGCGTGCGCGCGCTGAGGTATTGTCCTGTTTGGCGCAAAAGGATGCTTATATGGCAGCGGGACTGTTGTCTGCCGGCAGAACAGCGGAAACAGTAAACGGCTGGGAGGCTCCTGCGGGAGCAAATTTGTGAGAATTGCGGTTGTATACTTGAAAAGAGGGTAGGCTTGTGTTATCATTACTTCGGTAAACGTACTATGAGAGAGGGATACCTAAGGTTATGATGAAATATTGTGTTGTTGACAGTTGTGAATGGACGTATCCGGATGTGCACAAGTATGAAACAGAAATGTATTCAGTAGAGCGACACGCCTTGCGAGGCGGAATGGTTACGTTTCAGATTCATATGTGGAATGTATCCGATGTTGTAAATATCTGTGCGCAGAATTTAGATGTATCATTTTATGAGCAGATTCCGATTCCGGTAGAGGATAACCCCAATTTTGAAAAAGAGATTTTGCCGTCCAGTCGATTAAAAAAGGCACCTTTCTTAGTCAATGACTGCCTTCGTCCGTGGCGGGAGCAGGCAGAAGACCGGGAGGGATCTGTTGGAATTTATGCTTTTGTGGCGGTTCCGCAAGATGCTGCTGGGATGCTGCAGGGTGAGATTCGGCTGTCCTGCGGGGAGAATACGGTACGCATACCTGTGGCAATTACGGTATGTGATGCAGATTTGCCTAGGGAAACCTTGCAGATTGTTATGGGATATAGCCCATACAATGCAGCAAAATGGCATGGACTGCTGAAACAACCGGATTTGGCGGACGAAATGGATACAAAGTATTTGCAGATGCTGCGCAGGCAGCATCAAACCCGGCTGCATATTGATCCGCCTGAAATTACAGATGTGAGTCCGGGAAAATATGCTTTTGATTTTATAAATTTCAATCGGCGGGTACATAAGGGACTTGCTGTGGGATTTACCGGATTTCATATCAGCGGTGTGGGATTCCGGCGTGCATGGGACAGCCCTGTGATCGGTATTCGGGGAATGGATGCTTTGTCTTATGAGGCATATGTATATTTGTACCAGTATTTGGGGGCATTGCGGGAGAATCTGCGGGAAAACGGCTGGCTGGATCGGGATATGTTTTTTATCGGGATTGCAGATGAGCCGAACGAGATCAATGCCTTGCCCTATCGGGCAGTGTGTGGTATAGTGCGGCGGATCATACCGGAAATCAAAATTTTTGACGCATGCTCCGGCGCGCCCATCTACGGGGCTTTGGATGTTTGGGTGCCCAGAAGCGATGAATATGAAAAGAATCAGGCGATATTTGATTCTTATAAGGAAATGGGGGATCAGGTTTGGCATTATGTTTGTCTGTATCCCCGGGACGATGGCTATATCAATCGGTTTATGGATATTCCGCTGCTCGCTACCCGCTATTTATATTGGGGAAATTACAAATATGGACTGACCGGATATCTTCATTGGGCAGTAAATGTATATGAAAACGATGTGGATCCGTTTACTGCAAGCTGTCCCCGTCATGTGAACGCCGGGAGTGCCAGCATATTGCCGGCGGGGGATGACAAACTGGTGTATCCGGGAGAGGGCGAGCCGTGGATGTCCATGCGGTTGGAAGCGCACCGGGAATCTGCGGAAGAATATGAGATGCTGCTTGCAATTGCTGCAAAAGATAAGGCTGCAGCTGATGCACTTTGTGCTAGGGGATTTCGCAGCTTTCATGATGTTACATACGATGGACAGGAATTTTGCGCCCTGCGTGAAGCGCTTTTGCAGACCTATGAAAGATGCTGCAAGGAGTAATGAAGTGGCACTAAGTTCTATGTGAGGGTCCGCTGCGCGGCTCCCATAGGGAGACGGCATGATTCTTCAGCTTTTTCAAGCCTCCCCCCAGCAAAAGGAGACGACGTGGCGTTAGCTACCTTCTTACTTCATTAGCCTCCCCCCAGCAAAAGGAGGTGTCACAGCGTTAGCTACCTCCTTACTTCATTTGCCTCCCTTGTGTAAAGGGAGGTGTCACAGCTTTGCTGTGACGGAGGGATTGTATGGGTGGTACTGTCGATTTGCAGATCCTGCAAAATGATAGCAAGACAATCCCCCAGTCGCTATCGCTTTGCTTGGCGACAGCCCCCTATGGAGCCACGTAGTGGATCCTCACATGGGGGCCTTTTTATTTGGCGCATGCGACGGCTTCCTTGACTATGGAGCTTTTGTCATAAAAACGACAAGACCTTTGTCCGGCTTATGCCGGACAAAGGTCTTGTCTGTAAGACATGTCTTTATAAATTCAACATATCCAGAATCTGTTCTTTTGAGCGCGCGCCGACAGCTTTTGCAGTGATTTCGCCGTTTTTGAATACAAGCAGTGTCGGTATGCTCATGATCTGAAAATCCCGGGCAATTTCCGGTTCTTTGTCTACATCTACTTTACAGATTTTCATTTCCGGATTTTCCGTTGCAATTTCTTCTACAATAGGTGCTACCATCATACAGGGACCGCACCAGGTTGCATAGAAATCAACCAATACCGGAGCGGTGCAGGAAAAAACCTCATTTTCAAAACTTTCTTTTGTTAGATGAACTACTGCCATTTTTATCTCCATTCCGCCGCGTCTGCGGCATATAATATTATTCAGACTGCCGGAAGCCGGCAGCTTTTTTATTGTTATTTTATATTGTCATTTGATTTATAATATAGCATGCAGTGACAGTATCCGGTAAAATTGGGATCTTTAATCTGTTCGCGGAATTCTTTGCACATACACTTTGTTTCATCCGTCCGTTCGGTTCTGCAAGGGCAATATCCATTGTTTTTCTTAAGTCCTTCTTGAATTAAACGAACCATTTCTTTGTTTTTGTTATATTGCACGCTCATTTTTGTGATTGCACCTTTCCTTCTTTATATATTTAGTATAGCAGCATTGCTGCATGATATCTGTAACAAGATCACAAAATTTTTCGTGTTCTGTTATTGAATTGGGGAGAAATCTGCTTTGAATCTTGTTAATATAGAAAATGGATTCAGTCAAAAATATACTTTATACGTCAAAAATCGTCAAAAGTTTCATTTTTGCAACATATTAACTTATTATTTGATAAAAAAGACATTGACAATCATATAATTAAATAGTAAAATTTAATAAATAAGGAAAAAATTACCAGAGAAGGGCGTTAAATATGATTTATGCAGAAGAATTGAAGCGAAAAATAGCGGAGCAAAATACAACACTTGAAGCAGTTGCGCACATACTTGGGATGAGCAGGAGTACGTTATACAGAAAACTGCAGAACGGCGGAAATAAGCTGACCGTATCGGAAGCATCCAAAATTTCGCAATTTTTAAATATGCAGCCAAAGGAATCCTTTGATCTGTTCTGGAGAAATGTATGGCATTGATGTGTATAAATGCCGCAGGCGCTTGCAGCGGCTGCGGAATGTGTGCGGATACATGGACCTGCTCTATTTGTGGCGGTATTCTTTTGCATTGCTATTATCGCACGGACTTTGTGCGGATATGCAGGATTTGCGCATCCAATGAAGGAAGCGGAAGGTGTGTATTGTGCAGTCAGCCAACGGATATGCTTGTCTGTGCGTCCTGTCAAAAGAAAAGATGTCAGCAGACAGGTGCAATCAGAAGTTAATAAATAAAGAAAGGCGCAGAAAATTATTATGGCAAACAAAACAATAGACGCACTAGCATTTTGTCCGTTTTATGTATGCGAGGCAAAAACAACCATTACGTGCGAGGGGATCGTTGGGACTTTAACAGTAAATAAATTTGCGGATGAGCATGCAAAAAGAGAACATGAAAAAAATTTCTGCACATGCCGGCATTGTCAGGGATGCAGCATATATTGTTCGCTGATGCAGAACTATTGCTATGTCCGCACTGCCGGTACAGAGCAGGGGGCAGCGCGCCACTGACATATATCAAAGAAAACATATGAATACACTGGATAAAATATGACGACATTTGAAGTAAAAGAACCGGCAGAGGACCCATCCTATACCTGCCGGCTTATTATGTTTCATGTGTTGTTTTAGGAAAGAATAAGGCTTCCTTCGTCAATATGAACTGTGCCGTCACAATTTACCGGCTTATCAGCTGCGTTTATTGCAACCGCAGCACTTTCTGATACTGTAACGGACTGCGTTGCCTGTATGCCGTCATCGGCACAGTTAAGCTGCAGTTTTCCGCCGGATATGATTACCTTTCCTTTGTTTGGATCCGTTTCGTTATCCGATTTTATAGCATCGGCGCACATTGTGACAGTAATGTTTCCGTCTAATATTTGTACGCTGTCATTGCCTTTCAGTGCATTTTTGTTTGCATTGACTGTCAGATTACCGCTGACAATTTTTAAATCGTTCTTTGTGCCGATTCCGTTGTTGCAGTTGCCGAATACGTTCAGTATTCCGGCACCGTTGATAGTAAGATCATCTTTTGAAAACAGGCACGCGTTTGGCTCCGCGCCCCGTGCAGGCACATAGTCCGATCCGTCTGATAACGTGTTTTCTGTATTGGGTGCCAGCGTAATTACAACTTTATCAGCGCTCTTAATATATATCGCCGCAGTGTCTTGCGATTTGATTGTGACGCCATTGAGCACGATTTGCGCTTTTTCTGTTTTTGCAAGGCTTACCAGTACGCTGCCTGCAAATGTACCTTGCAGTATATATGTACCTTCTTTGTCAATGCACAGTGTAGTATCATCTGCAAGCGCAGCGCCTGTTCCCTCAATCTGTGCGTTATTTTCATTGAATGTGATTATTGCAGCGGTTTGGGAATCCCATGTGTCGATGAAATCAAAATCGGTTTTGGGGCTGGATTCTATTTCTGTCTCTGATGTTTGCACAGGTTTATAAATAGTAGAATCCTGACGGGTGCAGGCGCTTAAGATAAGCAGTGCGAGCAGCAGCATGCAAGTTTTTTTCATAAATACCATACTTTCCAATTATTACAGTTCTTCCCGAGAGTATTCTGCGCGGCTGCAGATGATTTCTAAATTTCCGTTCCTGCAGCGGATTTCATCTATAAACTTTTTTTGTGCGGTATTGTCCCGCAGCGTAATTTTATACTCTAACTGAAACAGGGAACCCATATGAACAGTTTTAACGCGGAT
>BLMO01000097.1 GCA_011957885.1 Clostridiales bacterium | reverse complement strand
AACAACCCCTCCGAGTTTTGCTGCGCAAAACCCACCTCCCCTTGCACAGGGGAGGCTTAGGGTGGTTGGCAGATACTTATAACGTATTCCTATCCAAAAGGGATACGTTTTTTTGTTTATTCTACTTTTCTGCAAGCAATACAGTCAGCCGCCTCGCAGCTTCCACTGTATCCTCCAGATTTCCAAAGGTTGACAGCCGGAAATACCCTTCACCGCAGGCACCGAAGCCCTCTCCGGGAGTGCCCACCACCTGGATTTCATGAAGCAGATAATCAAAAAATTCCCAACTGGTCATCCCACTAGGGCACTTCATCCAGATATAAGGCGCATTTTTTCCGCCGCAATACCAAATACCCAGCTGATCCAGCGCTTCCATCAGAACTTTCGCATTGTTCTTGTATACCTGGATATTCTCATGAATCTGTCGCTGTCCTTCCGGCGTAAAAATCGCGGCACCACCTTTTTGAATGATATATGACACACCGTTTGTCTTTGTCGTTCGGTTGCGCACCCACATATCATGCAGGTTCATACCGTCCCGCTCCAACTCTGCCGGCACTACCGTATAGCCAAGCCGCGTTCCGGTAAACCCGGCAGTTTTAGACAGGGAACAAATTTCAATTGCACAGGTGCGCGCCCCGTTCAGTTCAAAAATACTGTGAGGCAGCGCCGGATCCCCGATAAAAGCTTCATAAGCGGCATCAAACAGAATGACAGCGCCCTTCTCGTTGGCATAATCCACCCAAGCCTGCAACTTTTCCCGATCGAAAACTGCTCCTGTAGGGTTATTGGGGGAGCATATATAGAGTATATCCGCCGCAATGCTCGGATCCGGATCCGGCAAAAATCCGTTTTCTTTGCCGGACGCCAGATGAATGATTGTTCTCCCCGCCATAACATTGGCATCTACATACGCAGGATATGCAGGCTCGATGACCAATGCGGTGCTTTCACGATCAAAAAGATCCAATATGTCCCCCAGTTCGTCACTGGCGCCGCTGGACACAAATACCTCATCCGGAGTAAGCGTCACACCTCTCCCGTCGTAATATTCGGCGATGACTTCCCGCAGGAACGGTGCGCCGCACTCCGGCATATATCCGTGAAAGCTCTCTTTCACTGCCTGTTCCTCCACAGCCCCGTGCAGCGCCTTTATAACTGCATCGCAAAGAGGAAGAGAAACATCGCCGATGCCCATACGGTACAGGTATGCCCCGGGATTTTCTTCCTGATAGGCTTTCACCTTCTGTCCGATGTTATAAAACAGATACGAATCCTTCAAATCAGCATAATGCTTGTTAATAGATATCATACAGCAGTCTCCCCCTCATAAATTGTTTCCGCAGGTCCGGTCATGGTAACCGTACCATCCATAGCAACCTGAATTTTCAAGGTTCCTCCGTCAAGATGCACGGAAATCGGCGTGTTATACCGGCAAAAGCCTTTTTTTACTGCCGCCGCCGCGCTGGCGCATGCGCCGGTCCCGCAGGCCATTGTAACGCCGCTGCCGCGCTCCCAAACCCGCATACGCAGTTCATTTTCTCCAAGCACCTGCACAAATTCCGCATTTACACCTTCCGGAAAGGCCGGGTGATGCTCCAACACCGGTCCAAGCGTTGTTAGGGGCGCTCGCTCAATATCCTCCACAAACTGCACCGCGTGGGGATTGCCAACCGATACAGGCGTGCAGACTACCGTTTCCCCTGCAATATCCAGGGACAGATCTTCCTCTGTGCTTGCCTGCCCCATATCCACTGTAACACTTTTTACTTTATCGCCCGAAACATGCAGATCCAATACACGGATCCCGGACAGGGTTTCAATGGTCAACCGCTTTTTGTCTGTATAGCCTTTATCGTAGACATACTTTCCAACGCAGCGGATTCCGTTGCCGCACATTTTTG
>BLMO01000096.1 GCA_011957885.1 Clostridiales bacterium | reverse complement strand
TGCTGGAAATCCCGAAAAACATATTGACAAAAATTGACTGCAATGATATAATATTGCTACCTCTAGTAGAGGGTTCTTTTTTTGTGCATTTCTTTTGCATATAAAACAGCCCCGGGAGGGAGGTACTGGCGAAAGCCAAAATTCACGGGTTACGTGCCCGAATTCACAGGAGGTGCCGAAAATGAGAGTTAAGATCACTCTCGCATGCAGCGAGTGCAAACAGCGGAATTATGACACAAAGAAAAACAAAAAAAATGATCCGGACAGACTTGAAATGAATAAGTACTGCCGTTTCTGCCGCAAGCACACTCTGCACAAAGAAACAAAGTAAAGGAGTAGAGCAATGGCTGAAAATGAAAAAAAGGACGCCGGTTTGGAAGAAGCAAAATCTGAAAAAACCGCAAAGCCCGCAAAAGCGAAAAGCAAAAAGCCTTCGCTTGGCTCCCGTATTGCCGCTTGGTTCCGCAGCGTAAAAGCGGAAATGAAAAAAATCGTGTGGGCGTCTTTCAAATCTGTACGCTCCAACACACTTATGGTAGCTGTAGCTGTGCTTATTTTTGCTGCAGCAATCGGAATCGTAGATTTTATCTTTTCCAAGTTCATCTACATTCTGGGCTTGTTGATCTGACGGGGCACATGGAATGAGCGATATAAATGAAATGAATGCCGGCATGCGCTGGTATGTAGCCCATACCTACTCCGGCTATGAAAACAAGGTAAAAGCGAATCTGGAAAAAATCGTTGAAAACAGAGGCATGCAGGATATGATTACGGATGTCCGCATCCCTATGGAAATTGTCAGCGAGGGCGAAGGCGAAGACGCAACCCAGTCCGAATCCAAGCTTTTACCCGCCTATATTCTGATCCGCATGATCATGTGCGATGAAAGCTGGCATATTGTACGCAATATCCGCGGTGTTACCGGCTTTGTCGGCCCCGGATCCAAGCCTGTTCCTCTTACCGATGAGGAAGTGGAATCTCTGCTTGGTGAGGAAGTGCATGTTGCCGCGCAGGCAGCTTACGCTGTCGGAGACACAGTCGAAATCATCGGCGGTATTTTCACCGGCTACAACGGAC